>JAHLWW010000006.1 GCA_019057715.1 Candidatus Jordarchaeum sp. JNZ_1113 | reverse complement strand
TCCTCTTGCCTCAGCAACTCTTAAAACATCATGTTTCTCCCCTACGTCCACCATTTTTACCTTCAAGTATAGACACCTCAGCTAATTAACGTAAGAAATCAGATTTAAACCATTTTCATGTATTATAGCCTAAGACTACTCTGGCGGGTGCTACTATTGTTCGTTTTTCAATTTGTGGGTTTAGGCAGGCATGTAGGCAAGACGTCAATCATAGTGCAGCTAGTGAAGCTTTTCAGTGAGAAAGGGTTAAGAGTTGGGGTGATTAAACACGGCCACAGCTATGACCCAGCATTCGACTTAAAAAGTGGGGAAGATGCTAAAGACACTGTAAGGTTCACTGAAGCAGGATCCGTGGTCACGATAGTGATGACGAACAAGTCGACTGTGACCATCACAGCCGTCGGGAGCCTTGAAAGAGTAATAGAGAATCTCTTAAGCCAAGTGGACGTAGTATTTCTGGAAGGTTTTAAGGAAGAAGAATGTTACCCCCGGATCATAGTGGCGGAGGCTGTTAGTGATGTTTCCCAACTGCTAACCAGTAACACTATAGCGGTTACAGGAAACGCGGCGGTAGCATGCTACGAGGAACTTAAGCATCATCATCCTTCACTCAGCATTGCTAAGAGTGCTGAAGAGCTAGCTGAGGTCCTCTACTCTTTCATTATTGAAAAAGTCGTGGAGAAAGTTGGAGGTAAAAGTTGCGGCGTCTGCGGTCATCCCAATTGTGAAGCGTTCATTGAATCATTAAGAACAGGGAAAGCTAAGCCAACAGCCTGCCCCCAAGTTTCCCCTAGAGTCTCACTGTATCTAGATGGAAAACCTTTACCTTTAAATCCGTTCGTTCAGTCAATGATTGAAAACACCTTACGTGGAATGCTGAGATCCCTTAAGGGTGTTGGAAGACATAAGAGAGTGGAAGTCTTCATATCCTCTCCTCCTTGAATAACAAGAAACCTAGAATCTGCATCGAGAAGCAACATTTCCCTCCTTAGCTAGTTAGGGAAGGTTGCCTACTGGAGGGAGTGATTTGCGTTACGCTGTCAAGCTTGCATATATTGGCTCAAACTACTTTGGATTTCAGCGTCAGCCGTCAAAGATTACTGTGGAAGCCGTCCTCCTCGAAGCGATGCGCAGAGCCGGACTGTTCTCCGACCCTAAGGAAGCTAGATATTCTTCTGCTGGGAGGACTGATAGAGGAGTTCACGCTTTAAGTCAGGTTGTTGCATTCAATTCAAATGCACCACTCTCCCTCCCAAGAATTAACGCTTTTCTGCCGATGGATGTGCGATGCTGGGCTTACGCCTTTGTTCCTGATGATTTTAATCCAAGAAGGGATGCAATACTGAGAACTTACAAATACTATGTTGCTTGGAGGGGGGAAGATCTAGACTGCATGAAGGAAGCTGCATCACTACTTTTAGGGACGCATGACTTCAGAAACTTCTGTAAGCCTCGCAAAGGCGAGTCAACCATTAGGACACTAAACCAGGTTAGCGTCGAGGCACAGGGAAAATTACTGTGCTTCACCCTTTCAGCCAAGAGCTTCCTTTGGAGCATGGTGAGAAAGATAGTTTCCGTCTTACTCATGGTCGGGGCGGGATTAAAGAACGTCGACTTCGTCTCTTCACTCCTTAATCCTGACCTTAATCCAAGAGAAGGAATAAAGCCAGCTGACCCAGAGGGGCTAATACTCTACGACATAGAGTATCCTTTCAGGTTTAAGGTATGTGAAAAAAGTAGAAAACTTCTCATAGACTATTTGAATAAGAAGCTTCACACTACTATTGCTCTTTCATCAGTCTACCATGCATTGATAGAAGGTATAACTACTAACTCAAGATTTTCTTGACCTTTTCAGCGGCTTCCTTAGAGACTAAAAACTCAATAGCCTCTGGCTCGATGCCAAGCCATTTAACCAACTTTGCCCCAACCTCCGGGTTAGCCTCGATGATGAATTTAATGTAGGGGAGGTATGACAGAAAAGCCTCCTTAGAGGAAACATGACACTTCTCACCTACCTTACTGGCTATGCCTCCCAGGGCGTTCCTTCTAGCTCTAGCAGCACTCATATCCTTCACCCAGCTTGGAAACTGGTATTTTGGCGCACCTCCTCCACTCGTCTCCCTTGAAAGAGAAACTCCTGCTGACATCAATGCGAAAACATACGATAGTAACCCCCAATGTTGCCTATTCCTTATTCTTCCAAGAAACACATCTGCCCTAGAAAGAGCATTGTAGGCGTCTGCTAGCTCTTTGGGGTGCTGCATGTGCTGCCACGTGTTTTCGCACATCCACTGCATGAGTAACTCGTAGTCCACATCAGACGAGGATGCCGCCATGATCATGCCCTGTGCACTCTTACCATAAAATATCGCTTTAAGCGTATCAAATACGCTTTTCTCTTGATCTCTCAATGAGAGAACACCCAAATCATCCATAGTTATGCTTCTCCTCCCCTCAGCCACCATTTGAAGGTCGTTGATAGCAGCCCTCAAATCACCCTTAGCGTTTTCAGCTATTTTCTTTAGAACTAGCGGGTCAGCCTCCACTCCTTCTCTTTCACATATCTTAGCCAAAACACTGGCCACCACGTTAGACCTAATCCTATTGTACCTTATAAGTTCACAGAAATCCCTTATGGGAGCAAGCTTGGGGTCCCACGCATCATTGGCAACTAAGATAACCGGATAAACTGTCTTCTTCAGGATCTCTACAAGCCCACTTATGCCGCCCTTATCCTCGCTCCCGCTTATCCCGTCAACCTCGTCAACCAGAATAACTCTTTTTCCTCCCTTAACCAGAGAAGAGAGAGAGGATGCTGCACCCACTGTCCTCCGGATTTCGTCTAAGCTTCTCTTGTCGCTTGCATTCACCTCTACCAAGTCATACCCTAATTCGTTAATTGCAGCATAAACCGAAGCCGTCTTACCCACGCCGGCAGGTCCCCAGAGGAGGAGCGCCTTAGGTTTCCGATCTGGGTGCCAGTTCAAGATAAACTCGACAACTCTCTCCGCCGCCTTCCTGTTCTCGACAACCTCACTTACTTTTCTTGGAGCATACTTTTCCGCCCAAAGTAATCTAGACATTTTTTCACCCACCAATCTGCGAGCCTACATAGGCGAACTTTGCAAGAAGAGCGCTGAGCTGAATCTCCTCATCCGCCCCCTCACTCATCCTGAAGTCTATTTCTCCGACAGTATCCGCTAGCTGAGCCTTCCACCTCTCAGGAATATCTAAGTTGAAAAGTTCCCTATGTATCTGTCTGACAACATCTATTCCCGAGAGCCCATACGTTACTAAGAGGTCATGTAACTTTTTCCTAGCTTTCACAAAGTCCCCTTTAAGCGCTAGACCGATCATTTCGCGTACCTCCTCCGGCCTCGCCTTGCCAGTAACCATGAAGACTGAGTCGGCTGTAACAGAGCCACCTATCGCTGCGGCCGCCTGGAGCGTGTTTATTGCACGCCGTAAGTCTCCTCCACACACGTAAAGGATCGCCTCTATACCGCTGTCATCCAGCATCACTCCTTCTCTCTCAGCTACGTAGAGAAGGCGCCTTGCCAAATCTTCCTTACTCAGGGGCGAAAACCTGAAAAGTGCGCACCTTGACTGTATTGGCTCAATTATCTTGCTGGAGTAGTTGACTACAAGTATGAACCTGCATGTTCTAGTGAAGCGCTCCATTGTTCTTCTCAAAGCTTGCTGTGCCTCTTGGGTGAGTGCGTCAGCTTCATCCAGCACCAGGATCTTAAAGGGTACTTCGCCGAGCGGCATTGTCCTAGCAAAATCCTTAACGATGCCTCTGATCACATCGATGCCTCTCGCATCGCTCGCGTTAAGTTCCAGAAAGTTTCCTTGAAAATGCTCTCCGAAAAGATCATGAGCCAAACAAAGAGCCGCTGTGGTCTTGCCGGTGCCGGGCGGCCCTGAAAAAAGGCAATGAGGCATGTCCTTCTTCTCAACGAACGTCCGAAGCCTAGAGACGATCTCTGCCTGATTCACTATCTCGCTCAGAGTTCTAGGCCTATATTTTTCAGTCCACATTAATGCTTCCTCGCTCGCCAAGCGCCCACCTCCAAACCAGGCAAAATACGAACCATTCTACTCTAAATTACTTTGCAAAAAGAAAAAGGTTTTTCACATGAAAAATCCGTCAATCTTTGTTTTATCCCTGTACGATTCTACTTTTTTATCACTCTGAAGGAACTTAAGGATGCTTGCTGCCTCATCAAGCCGCCCCCTGACTCCTCCACTAACCTTTGCCTCGCAAAGTAAAATCACCTTTCCAAGATAGTTTTGTTCCCGTAACACTGAAAGAAAGAACATCCAAGGAACTCCTCCCCTCGCAAGGGGGACGTGCTTTTTTTCTCCTCTTCTCGTGGCAACTACCCCTGAAATATGAACAGGCATCCTATAACCTTTTAGCTGAATGTGGTCGTCTAAAAGCTCCAGGCGCCTTAATATGCCATCCCTCGTAGTTATAAGTCCTCCACGAGCATAGTCGTGGGCTATATCCCAACATATAAGACACCCAACTTCCCCCGCAATCCTTACGGTCGTCTCAAAGCTGGCGAAGCTCCCCTTCTTGCCTGCAACTTCTGGAGCAGGCATAGTCACGTATCCATGCTCTTCCCTTACCTTCATGATTTCCCTTAAGAACTCTTTCACATGTTCCTCAGCATTTTCTCCTGCTGGGCCGCAGTGAAAGGTTAAATGGTTCGCCAACAAGGCTTCACCAAGCTTAAAATTCATTGTAAAGTGAGCTTTAGCCAGCCTCCTTCTCTTAGAACTAGGCGATGAGATAACGAGCGTGTATGGCGCATGAACTCCAATCATTATTCCTTCAAAGGCCATTTTAGCCTCCTCAGCCTGAGCTAAGGACGGATACATCAAACCTTGGCTTTTAGGGTTAACGTAAAGCCTACATCTTGAAAACGAAAGCTCAACAGCGCTCAGCCCCCTCTCCCTCAGACCATTAGCGGCTTCCTCTAGCGCCTCTCTCTCGGTAAACCTTGTGAAAGGAAAACCGGCAAACCCAACCATAACGCTCAACGCTTAAACGCCTCCATACAAAATAGCTCCGTACAAAATAAAAATCACCAAATTAAATAAAAATCATCTTCGTGACGGAGACTTTTGATTTAGGAGAAACCTTTTAACCCCATCATCACCCATAATTTATGGGTGGTGGGTCTAGGCGGGCGGCTAGGGGTCGCCTGACGGGGAAGCTCCTGCTTCCCTTGACCGCAAATCCCCTATATGGCGGGCCGAAAGCCGGCGTGAGGCGTCTTCAACTCGCCACACATCCTTCACGCTAAGGCAATGAAAACTCGTCCCAGAGGGCTGGCGGTGGCCGTCCGCCCTCCGTAGGGAGGGTGTGTTCGGCCTTTACTAGGGAAAACCGGCTAGGCCCGGGAGAGCCGTCATGGCCTCGATGGAGCAACCTAACCCTAGACGTGTGGCGCTTCTGGGGGTGCGGGTTCGAGACCAAACGTGAAGGCCGTGGCGAGGGGTGGCGTCGATCGCCGGGACTCACCACCCACTTCTTTTATCATGATCCACCTATCTCTTCCAGTAGCTGACAGACCTTACACTTTTCACTTGAGGCTGGTTGTCCACAGTTGGTGCATGTTGAAACCTTCAATTCCTCTTCTTCTGGGATCAGCTGAGTTATCTTCTCGTGAATCCTGACTATGTTGTACTTCGTTCCCGGCCTTTGAGTTTCTATCTTGTTAATAAATGCCCTCACATCATCTCTATATGCTTCCGCGTGGTAAGGGCATGGTGTTTCGTGGTAACGTATTCGGTTGAAGTAAGCGTAGAGGACAATCTCTTCTTCTGGGATTTCCCTTAGAGGTTTCACGCGGGGGACAAATCCCTCCACGTTCCTCCGGGCTGGCTTGTTTCTCAGGAACCGGGTTAAATCTCCTTTAAGGATGTTCATAAGTATTGTTTGTGCTTCGTCGTCTAGGTTATGTGCCGTTGCCACAACGTCTGCGCCTGCTTTGACGGCTAGAGTGTTTATTGCTCTCCTTCTCAGAACGCCGCAATACGTGCATGCACCAAGCCTCCTCTCGCCTAGAATTTCGCTCGCGGCGCGTATTATTTCATCTAGCGTCCTCCCGAACAACTCCTTAAATGAAGTCTTCAACCAGGGAACCTGAAGGCGCCTAACCGCTTCTTCTATAATTTCTAAGGATTCATTCCTATATCCCTCTATTCCCTCGTCCACTGTTACTGCTATGAGCTCACTTTTCGGGAATCTCTCCTCGAGCTTGGCAAGCACATGGAGGAGAACTACACTGTCCTTTCCTCCTGAGACCGCAACAGCTATTCTACTGTCAGGCTGAAGCATTCTGTAGCGTGAAATAGTCCTTCTAACCCTGATCTCAACGGACTCTGTAAAACATCTTCTGCAAAGCACCTCTCCGGAGTAAGGTCGGTAGACAGCTGCTTCGCGTCCACACCGCATACACTTGCTTTCCATTCTACATCATTCCCGGGGAGCAGTCTACGTTTAGAGGGGAGTAAACCCTGCTACCAGTAGGGGAACTATGAAGTTTAAAGCGAGGAAGCATATGGCTGTGGCTCTAGCTAAGTTCACGATGAGCTTTCTTGTTGAAATTCCTTTCCTAAGTATCGAGGTTTTTTTCTCCTCAGCCACAAAGGAGCTTACTACTTCTTGGAGGATCTTGTCTCCGTCGAATGCAGGAATAGGCATCATGTTCACTATGGAAACGCTAAATGAAACTATGAACATCCATTGAAGAACCATGTATACGTGGTTTGGAAACATGTGTCCCAGCCACCAAGAGCTGGGGTATGGCAGGTAGAATGGTTGCGGGTACAGGATCCCTATATATCCCTTATACGGGGCTTTAGGATTTATTCCTGCTGTGATCGTTATCTCTCCCATGCTTGTTGTCAGATTAAGCGTGTCGAAGGGCTTAACGTTTAGAAGGTATATGTCTAAGGCTAATGGTGACCATATTGGGGTTCCATTTATGGCGAATAGAACAGTTGAGGGGACAAGCTTACCATAGGCGAAGGACTGTGGGTCAACATTTGTTATGACGACGCCAACGGAAGGACCGTACCAAGGTGAGATCACTGCTTGAAAGTTAGCTATGAGCAAGAGGGCTATTAAGGCCGTGGCTACGTTTACAGCGGAGCCAGAACTCAATATTCTGAGCTTAGAACGGGTGCGCACTTTCTCCATGGCTTCTTCATCTATCTCAACGAATCCTCCCGGCAGAAAGAGGAGCAAAAGAACACCCGACGACTTTATGGGTACCCCTTCCGCCCTAGCTGCTATACCGTGGGCCAATTCGTGGAATGCAAGCGTTACAACTATTCCAACCAAGGCATAGATAAAGCTGAACCATGTAATTGTGATCCCAGGTATTAAAGGTATCACGGGTGATGCTTGTTGAGGGCGGAAGAACGCGTTCAGCAGGTTTAATGATAACAAGTATACCCCGTAACCTAGGGCAGAGTAGCTTAGTGGGATGGAAACGTCTCCCATTACGCGCCATGCCCGGGGAGCTTTAAGTGCAGTCTTCGAGAGAAAATTGTTCAGCTTTGTTGTCCTACAGATGAGGAGAAAAGGAAGAACATTGAAGCCGTATTTTTCGAGGTTAAACATCTTATCCGCGACCATTAATCCGCCCCAAAAAATGAGTAACGCTACGAGAACGAGCTGCCACTCCGTAAGCATTTCCTTTCCCTCCTAGTCGCTTACAGTAAGCGACACCATATTTTTTGAAGTTTCCTATCCGGAAATGCATCTGGATGCTTTTTTAGATAAACTTTAATTGTTTTCACGTTGAAAGATCATATCGGCTAAGTCCTCCCGGGGTGCTTTCTTGTCTAATGAGAAAAGATTCGAAATAGAAGTCGAAGCAGTAAAGACTCCGGTAGGTGACGTTCCAACAATCAGGACAGTCGAGAAAATAATTGAAGGAATGAACGTTTTAAGTGAAGACATGAGCGCCCTCTCACTTTCTTTCTCCGAATCATTGAAGCCTATTACTACTGAACTGAAAAGTGTCAAGAAGTTGATATCGAAAACTGCTGTTTCCTCTGAAGCGGCCATGGAGGCCGTTAAAAGACTGGAGCGAAAAATAGATCAACTTTCACAGGAGGAAGCTGAAAGGTGGAGTCGTCTCCAGCAAGTCCTTGCACTAATAACGGAAGCACTTAAAGTGATTCACAGCGAAGTTAACGAGAAAACCAACAAGGCAACATCGAAAATTGACAAGCTAATAACTCTGCTAGCTCCCCCTCCACCCGCAAAAAGCACCCCGGCAAAGCCGGAGAAACAGGCGAAGCCCCTTAAAAAAGTTACTTAATCTCTTTCTCCGCTGAACAGCGCCTCGTTAAGCCTCACCTTTTCTCCATCCAACCTTACTATTCCCATCCTTTCCATCCTAGCCAAAAGGAGTCTTACTTGTCCCTCTGAAACCCCCATCGTCTTAGATAAGTCGCCTATCTTACATTCTCCTATACTCTTCAAAATAAAATACGGCTTGTAATTAATATCACCTTCTATCAGCTTCTCAAGAGAACCTAGAACATCCTTCAACTTACTCTTCTCTCCCTCTAAACCGGAAACTCTTTCCTTCAAGTATGCGACTTCCCCTTCAAGTTCCCCTATTTTCCCCTCTCTGGTAAGTATCTCCCCCCTCAACCTTGAGATCTCTGATCGAAGCGCTTCCTCGCTAAGCTTCTTATCCTCCTCAAGACGCCTAAATCTAAGTTTTTCCTCCTCAAGCAGCATCTCCAACTTCTTCTTCTCGCGAGAAACCTCCTCTATAGACTCCAACGCCTCCCTAAGCCTTTTAACCTCTGCCTCATGCTCTCTCCTAGCAGCATCAAACCTCGCCCTCCACTCCGCTACCTCCCTCTCAAGCTCCTCTATACGCGCTCTCTGCCTCTCGATTTCCTCCCCCTGCCTCTCCAACCTAGCCTCTAAAAGCCTTAGAGCCTCCCTTTTTCCCTCAGGCTCCCCCAAGTAAACTCCCTCCATAAACAAGAAGATCAGGTTGTCATGAGCTCTTCATCGTTTCCTCAGACTGGGACGGCGCCATCATCTCCAAAACTAAATATGCAGATAGCGATTTATAATTATCGTCTCTAGCGGTCAACTTGTATCTTAAGTTTTTCAACGGTTTCTCTCGCTTTCTTAATGCTTCCCGTAACTTTTTTTATGTCGGTCAAGATCGGCGTGCCCCTTATCTCTGAAATCATGCTTACTCCCGCATGGACTATATCGACGGTTTTATGCGTGCAGCGCAGTATGCCGAAGCCCGACCGCTTATCGTAATCAATGACTTTCAAGTTCATGAAACTAACTCCAACTTCACCGAAAAGTTTGAGGAGCACGCTCCATAAGTCTCGAGCCACATCCTCGTATTCAAGCTCTTTATCGCTCATAATTTGGAAGACGATGTACCGCCATCTACCCTCAATCGATCTTACTCGACCCAAACATCGTCACTCCTTTAGCCTTACTCTTTTCTAAATCCCTCGTATCCTTTCCATTCCAGTATAGTTAAAGGATAGAAAGAAACCGCTCTGATCGCAGCCTCTCTAGGGATCCCGAGGAGGCGCGCCACAGCAATGAGGCTTCCAGGAGAACGTAGCTCATACTCCATCTTCGGCTCTCTAGTTATGAAAAACACTGCTCCCTCCTCTAACAATACTGTGGCGGCCTTTCTGAGCGTTGAGAACGCTTGTGCGCGCTTTACCCCCTCGCACTCAAAGAGGGGAACCAGTGAGATCTCAACAGCGGTTCTTCCTTCATAGGAAAGCCTGACAAGCGACTTATCTAAGTACCTGTAATGCTCGATGGACGGAAAATAAATTATATCCACATCTGGATTTCGAGCGGCCCACGTAGCCACCTCCCTGTTTAAGCAAGGGACCGCCACTAGCTCTGCCTTCTCTCTTACTTCACCTAACATTTTCTTCATCTGGGCTAAGTTTTCCCCCTTAAGATTTATTCTTGAGAAAACTTCAATCCCGTTAATTTTTCCTTCCCAACTTGTTATAAAAAGAACATTAAACCCTAATTTACTTGCGAACTCAAAAAAACGTTGTTGGGAAAATGCTGATCCGAGATGCACGTGTGTTTCAACAAATTTCAGTCTACGATTAAGTTGTGCCTCCTGCATGCCTCACGTATCTCCTCAAGTTCTCTAAAAGAGAACTTAACTTTGACCTTAACGACGTCCTCGTAATCGCTTAAGTGCACCTCTCCCAGATACGCCTTCTGCTTGTCAAAACGGAGGTAAAGGTTTCCATGCCCGTTATGCCTTAAATCTAGTTGCCCCCCCAGTCTCTTCCTATCTTCCTCCCTCATCAAGGAAGCTAGCCGGTCAACAACTTCTTTGGCTCCCTTTCCAGATAACTTTACTCTATAAATTATCACTTCATTACCGTAGTGTCCTCTAACTTTCTCCCTTTTGACTTCTCCTTTATTGTCTAAGAGAAAAAGTAGCGCCTTCAAAACTTTTTCAGGATCCTCTGTTGAGTGAACAAAGGCTTCAAACTCCACGCTAGATAGTTCCTCATCACCCAATCTTCCACACCAGTTTACTCGTAATACTTCTCACGACTTGGCCTAACCTTCTCAGCGCCCTTCCCCTTATTCCTCAGCGCCCTCGCCCTCTTACCGCTGCCCGTAAGTCCTCTGAACACTCTGCCACGATGTGCTCTACCACAGATCCAGTTTATTTTCGGGTCGGACTTTATAACTGGATGATGTGGGTCAACTAGGATGACTTCGAACCACTTCCACCTGCCATCTTCTCCAACATAGTACGAGTTTAAGACCTCCATGTTTGGGTACTTGCGAGCGGCTCTCTCTTCAGCGATCCACTGAAGGTTTTTTCCAGGTGTCTTTTTCGCTACACCCAACCCCTTTGGCTTCCTTCCGCTCCTAGGCCTAGCTTTCCTCAATCCTCCTTTACGAATCCGAACCCTAACCACGACGAAGCCTTGCTTAGCCCTGTAACCAAGTCTTCTCGCTCTATCTGGCCTAGTAGGTCTCTCCACCCTCACTATAACAGGTTGCCTGCGCCAGAGCGTCAGCCTCTCACGTAGAAATTCCTTTAAATTGCCTTCCTTTCCCACTACCTGCCTCCAGCTTTCTGAAAGGTAACTGTACATCGACTTCACCATTTCTAAGTCCACTCCCAGAATAACTTCGGCTAAAAGCCTATTTTCCCATACAATAATATCCTTTTATAGTTTACCGTCACCAGAAGGAACAAGCACGCCGAAAGGAAAAATATTCCGGTTGCTTTTCTCTTTAATCCTTTAAATAACACGCCGTTGATGAACTTACTTATTGTGACAGTGATCCTAGGTTTTTCAGACATTTCTTTCAAGAACTTAAGCTCCAGCTCACCTCTCCAATGCTAATGAATTCTTCTCGAGACATGCTATCATCCTTACGGGTTTCCAAAAAAGTGAAATATGCGCTTGATTACTTATTTTATTGTTCTTGTTTCTCTCTAACATATTTTGGGGTTTTCAGGGCGTTTGGAGATGGTTTAAATGCCGGTACTGAAATTCTTTGGGCATGCGTCCTTCAAGCTGTCATCTCCGAAGGTTAGCGTGCTCTTAGACCCTGGCTACTTCGAGGGGAGACCATTAGTCGGAGAGAACGAAAAGGTTAACGTTATATGCGTTACCCACAATCACCCAGACCATTTGGGGAATGCAGCTAAGATCGCAGCCTCTCAAAAAGCCTTTGTCGTGGGAGCAAGCGAGGTTATTGAGAAGCTGAAAGTAGAAGGAGCACCGGAGTGGCTTCTTCGCCCTCTTAACCCAGGGGAAAGCTTTGTTAGGCCAGAAATAAAGGTGACCGCCATAGACCTCAAGCATGGGCCACCTAAGTCTCCATCACCCATCCAGCACTTAGCCTTTCTCGTGGAGCTAGGAAAAGTCAAACTGGTCCATTTAGGCGACGCTGGAACCAGAGGGCTCCTAGGGCAATACCAAATAGACGTACTCCTAATAGGCGTTGACGAAACCGAGACGTTCCCACCCGTACAAGCCCTCCAAGCGGTAAGTGACCTAAAACCCAAAATGGCTATACCGATGCACGTCAGGAAAAAGGAGGAACTCGATTACTTCGAGGAACACTTCTCCTTAATGGCCCCTGAGGTTAAGTACAAGCGCATGAACGCGGGCGAGGAAATAATAGTAGAGTGGGCTGCTGGAACAGAATTTACTTTTAAACCATTGCCGCGTGAAGCATAGTGATCTTTGAAGGTCTTTGCAGTAATAGTTAAATATTCTCAATTTTATACTCTTTTTTTGCGTAAAAATGAATTAGGAGGAAGCAACTTTTGAGTGAAGCCCTAAAAGTCGTCATAGACTTGTCGGAGAAAGTTGACTGCGTTCTCTCAGGAGACAATAAGGTGAAATCGATATCCGCGAAGGGAACTCTTACGGTGAAAAATCCAAGCCGGAGGAATAAGGTCTGGAGTTGCGAGCTGCAGCTAGGAGGAGTTTCTTCTACGTCGCTGAAGGAGGAACGTTACGATGTGGGTGAAGTCCCCGCTGGAGGCACATGGACACTTGAGTATAATATTCCGGTCAGTAGCCCCCTAATCAGCCTTAAAGAAACAGTCGACACTTACCCCAAGGACAGTGCAATCAACTGGGCTGTCGCCTTCAATCGTGTCACACCGGTAAGGTGCATCATAACACTCACGAATCCCAGCGATATATTCGCCAGAAACATAGAAGTAAGGAAAAGAATACCAAAGGGTTTTGGTGACCCATCAATAGAACCACCCCAAACAGGTTCAGCAGAATATGTCTCTGAGACTAGAGAGGTCATATGGAGAGGATTCGACCTAGCTCCCGGAGCTGAGGCAACACTGGCCATAAACATGGCCGTAAAACCTGAAGAAGTAAAGCCCATTGGGGCGGGAGAAGTAAAACTCACCTACCAAATTGTGGGCAGCACGGCTTCATCTCTCACTCCAGACCTCTACTGTATTTCTGATTTACGTTTCGGTGTTGAGCCGGCTGAATCTCTGTCCAAACCGAACTTTTGGGATTGCACTCTGGAGTTCCTTAACACCAGCGACTTCATGGAATTACTGCTAGACGTTGAAATGAGTTTGGTTTCTGACGGAAGAAGCCCGGCGTTGTCATTGTCTCCAAACGTGGAATTGCTACCTCACCAATCTTGGTCCTATACGTTTCAAGTTGAAAGCCCCGAACTACCTGTTTTCGAAACAAAATTCAATTATAGAGTCGCTTACGAGGTTAAAAGAAGCGTGTACACAACAGTGGTCAAGGAGGAAACCTTGCTTCCCGTCATGAAGGTGGAGGCAGAAAAAATATTCGCACCAGCTGAGGTCGACGCCTACGATAAGACACCCATGAGCGTCACAGTGAATGTTTTCAATGTTGGAAGCGCCGAGCTGGATGCGGTATCCATCATAGATACTGTTCCCGAAGACTTTAGAGCCCCAACCTCAGACAAGATAAAAATTACTCTAGGGGATCGAGAAATCACTAGTGGGGTAACAATAGCCTTGGAGCCGCCGTCAGCACCTATAGAGCAATCTAAAACACTGAAGATAGCCGTAGCTGGGCTAAGTAAAATAGGCGGCTTCAAGCCTGGCCAAACAATGAAAGTGTTTTATCCTGTTGTTGCCTGGGGGCCTAAGCCGAAGGGTAAATATCTCGCTCCTCTAAGGGTGACGTGCAACATTTCACCTCCAGGACTGGAAGGAGAATTTCTAAGGCTTGAGGAAATCCCACCGGCGATCGAAGTGAAGTACGCCAGAAGAGCTGTGAAGATCTTCAAGGAATCTATAACTCCAGGAGCCGAGAAAAATCAATACATAGTTCCTTTAATCATAGTAAATTCTGGAGAAGTAAACATAGAGAACGTCACTGTGAAGGACTTTGTTCCCCCTGGATTCAAACTGGTTTCATGGAAGCCTGAAGAGCTCCAGCCGAAAGTGGAGGAAACGCCAGACGGGCTGGTACTATCATGGCTTTTCGTGAGAATTGAACCCAAGCAAGAAATACAGTTCTCCTACGTCATAGAGGGAAGCGGACGCTACGTCAGGAAGGAGCCGCAAATAACTATAGGACCTTTGACGTAACCCCCCACTTAATCCTTCCTCTTTAGCTTATTTATTCTCTCCTCTATTTCCTTCTTTTCTCTTAGCTTAAGACTCAGAATCTCTTTTTCTTTAACTCCCCCAAGCCCCGTCTCAATCAAACTTTGTAAACTTAAAATTTCTCCATTAAGTTTAACTAGTCTTGTCTCAAGCCGAGCTATCTCCTTTAACCTTTCAACATCATCGTTAGTTGAAATAGAGACGGGTGTCTTCTCCTCCTTCATAACCGCCTCATTTTTCTGGACAGCCGCATCCTTCATGCTTACAAAGACGTTGGCTTGCTCTTGGACACCCATGTTTTTCTTTTGGACTCTAACGTCTTTGTTCTCTTCAAGCACCCATTCTTCCCCTACTACGCCCTCCCCCTCAACTTTGCCTTCTCTCGCTGAGGTGAGCGAAGCGAATCGTCTCTCTAGACTTATGAGGCTTTCATTCAGCATCCTTAACTGATCACGAAGCATAAGTACTTCTTTCATCATGCTAAGTTTAAAATCCGCTACTTCCTTCCCCATTCTCACGACAGCATCCTCAACCTTTTCCACTCGCTCTAAGACTGGCTTTAAGTCCCCAGAAGCATCCTTAGCTTCCTCCACAAGATAACCGATCTTTGTCATGTATTCCAAGACCGGCTTCAAAGCTTCCCTGAATGCCGCCACTATTTTTTCGATGTTCTTACTGATCAGTATTTCTCCAAGCCCACTTATGATGGCGTCAATGTCTCCTACAGTTACCTTACCCGAATCCGCCGAGTTCACATTGTCCCCTCCGAACATGCCTTTCTCAACAGTAATGAATTAACTTCAAATAACTTGTTGTAGAATTCTACTATTAATATTTTGTTTCCGCTTACAGTTTTTCCGTAAGCCTTAACTCAATAGTATGAGAATACAACTGATCTTCCAGATAAAGAAAACAACATTCGTAATTTAACATGAAATTTAAATATAACTTGGCATTTTTCCAGTTCTTTCCTGAATAGAATTGGCAATTTGTCTATTCATTAAAGTGTATTTTCCATTTTAAACCCTATTTTTTTGAGAGAAAAACGATTATTAGCCTAAAATGGCAAAAGTATAATTGCACCTATCTTCAAGTTAAATTTAATGGTGAGTTGCATGACGGCTTCACAGCAAACGCCGCCTCAAAACGAAGAATCAGGCTTTAAAAATCAAAAGATAGTTGAATTGCTCGCGCCGGTCAGAGAGCAAGTTATCCGCTGCATCTTGGCAAGGTTCCCTATGCGTGGATTAGAACAAATACTCCGTGAGACATTTGACAGTGCGGTTATCGAAAACATGATGCTTTTCTCCAGCCTCATTAACTCTGCCACTCAAGAAGGGGGTGGAGAGCTAAATGAGCACCAACTAAGAGAGAAACGGGAAGAAAAGCAGTTAAAGGCGGCAATGCTGGAAGCTAAAGAACTCTTGAGGAATCCCTCCTCAGAGAGTGAAGAGAGAGAAGAATCATTAAAAGAGGACCTTTCACGTTTAAAGAAGGAGATTGATCGCTTAATTCTTGAGCTGAAAATTAAAGATAGAAAACTTAGGAGGCAGGAGAAGCTTTTAGAGAAATTGCGTGCAATCGCTGAAAACGGGCTGGTTATACCTGTCCTCGAGAATAATTTGCCGTCTAACCCTGAAATTATTTCATTCTGGAAACGTGTAAGTGATTTCCTGGAGAAGGATCCGAAGTTCAAAATTCTACGTCTTCTTTTGAGTGTGAAAGAAGCTACCGTAAACGGCATTTACCAGTCAGTTGGAACGCAGAGAGAAATGGTAGCGAAATGTCTTGAGGAGATGAAAAACGCGAACCTAATAAAAGTTACAGGGGAAAGCATAAGTCTGAACTTATAGCTCACCGTTGTCCTCTAACCTTAAGTTGGTTAAGCGGTATTCTGTAAGCTCCTTCCCTATCTGATACTATAGGTGGAGCACCCTTAAAAAGGGCTTCAAGGTCTATTTCAAATACTCCTCTATGCAGAATTCTTACAGTTTCTACCTTCTCCCTATTTTGCCTTATTGGAAGCAGGTTCTTTTCTTCCTCCCTTTTTTCCTCCTCTTTTCCTTCGCGCACGAGTTTGAAGACGTTAGAACCACATGCCGGGCAGCTCAGCTTGCTGTACCCTTCAGGTATCCTTTCGCCACATGCTACACAGACGTTGTAGAAGTTCACTTCGTGCACCCCGCCACGTACATCAGGGATATAAAGTCTCCTTCCTTTGTTACCGCCACAATGTCGGATGGCGCTACAACGGTTATTTTGCCCCCTTTCTTCTCTCCATTAAAAGTGATCACTTCTATCCCGTTAAACTCCTTGAAGTCGATCTCCAGCATGGTTTCCTTTATGAGTTCAGCTTGCTCCTCGGGTTTCAGCCTCTCCTCCAAAACAAGTATACTTTTTCCCTTCACTCTCTCAATGATCATTTTAACCTTATCATTGGGGCTTAATCTCCTAGTAACCTTCTCGGAGATTATATCTATCTTCAAGGCGTCACTCCTCCTAGCAGGACTCCGCTATTGCCTTGTAAAGCTCCTCCATATTGTCTCCCCGGAGGGCGGATACACATACAACCTTGTAGCCTGGGAAAGATTCCCTTATAAGTTCAGGCCGAGCCTCTGGAAGGTCGATCTTGTTTGCGACGAGGATCGTCGGTATCCTCTTAGCCTTCAAATTCCCTAGTATTATGAGGTTAACTTGGTCAAAGGGAACTTTTGTCGCATCAAAAACCGTTAAAGCTAGGTCTATGTTGTCGAGCCACTGTATGGCCTCTATGACACCACGCGTGGCCTCCTTAGCTCTCTCTACAGCCTCCTCCTCATTCAATCCGTATTTCATGAAGTCTCTATAATCTACCTTGCTAGCTATTCCCGGCATGTCAACTAGGTCTACGTTAACTCCCTTGCCGTTAAACCTTATGTTAACCTGTCTAGCAATAGTCGCCTTTCTTGTCTCGTGAGGTATAGGCGATACGGTGCCAATCTCAACACCCAAAAAATCCAAGGATATTCTGTTGGCAAGTGTTGTCTTACCTGCATTGGGCGCCCCATAAACCCCTAAAACTAAGCTCTGCCTCTTCTTAAGCATCCTCGAAATCTTGTCGAGCAAGTATACCCCCTCATAACCCTTTAACTAGAGCGCTCTTAATAGCCGGAAACCTCGCTAAACTATATAAGTGGAAAATGGTTTTAAGTGTGAATAATACTTTGAAAACATTAATCGTACTCTAAGTGGCCACGTGGAGGCTTTTAGTTGTCGAGGAAGAAGATGGTACGGCTAGCTTTCCTTTTTCTCGTTGCCGCATCCTTTATCGCCGGGCTAATTCCAACTGGATTAGCTTCCTTACTAGGGCTCAATGCAACAAAAATATACTTCGCTCCGTTAAACCAATCAGTTGAACTTCCACCCCCATGGGATACCTTCTACTACTCTTACCCTGCAGTCCTTAGCTATAACGGATACATGCTAGACCTTAACGTGATCCTAATAGTGGACGTAAGGAAGGGATCCCCATACGGAGAACTTGCCGGTGACCATAGTTTTGCATACGACGTAGCCCTGTTCATGCAGCCCGGAAGCGTGAGGCTTTTGAACATCTCCCTCACTGTTCCCGCATCTGAGATCGAAGCAGCAGCTAAGGGTAGCCCTCTCTGGATGACCGTAACCACCGTGGCGTGGTTCACCAGTTGGTTCATGGGAAGCATCCAAATCATAACGCCAACCATTATTAGAACCGTTATACCATTACATTTGCTGCTTGCAAAGGAGGGATAACCATGAAGGATCAGCTCAATAGGCCCGCTGTGAGAGCTTTCCTCGTGGCGTCCTTAACATTTCTCTCGACGGCTGTGGCACCAGCCCTAGGAAAGAGCCTCGCAGAACAGCTCAACTTATTCATTCAACTTCTGGATCCACTCCTAATAGGAGCAATAGGCACCCTTATGAGCGTCATCGTCTTCTTGGACAACTTCTTCCGCCGCTCAAAACCTGCTCTGAGCGGGGTTCTAGGCGCACTTAACAACCTTGTCGGTTTAATCTATCTGCTGGTCTTCGCCGAGATGCTAACCAGCATAAACATACCTGTAATGCAGATTCTCTACAGCTCTTTAACTTTTGTAACCATAAATTATCAGCCAGTAATTAGCCTCGCCATAATAGCGTTCGCCACCAGGATGTTACGGCACTCCTACCAAATACTTTTTCACGAGCAATTAAAAGAAACACTCTAGGCGAGTTAATTTTATTTTTCCATTATGTTTTCCCTTTAACTCGGAAGATAAAACAGCGTTTTTAGCGTATTTAGCGTATGGGGGGTTACGGGTTGGTGGAGATCAAAGAAATCCTCCCTGGACGCTTCGAGAGGATAGGAGCCCACTCCCACATAAAGGGGCTTGGGCTACGTGGGCTCAAAGCTGAATTAGTTGCTGACGGTATGGTTGGCCAAACCGAGGCAAGGGAAGCGGCGGGCATAGTGGTCAGAATGATAAGAGAAGGCAAAATGGCTGGAAGAGCTGTGCTTCTAGCGGGTCCACCCGGAACAGGCAAGACCGCTATCGCCATTGCCATAGCCAAGGAGCTCGGGCCTGATGTTCCAGTCGTGATGATCACGGGGTCAGAAATATATTCTGAGGAGATCAAGAAGACAGAGATCCTGACGCAAGTGATGCGGAAAGCGATAGGCGTCAGGATACATGAAATGAAGAAGATATACGAAGGTGTCGTCAAGAGCTTGGATGTGACTATGGCCAAAAACCCCTACAACCCGTACCAGCAGGTCCCTCAGTCAGCAAAAGTAACCATTGCTACGAAGGACGAGTCGAAGACGTTCGAGGTTGGACAGACGATAGCTATACGCCTGATCAATGAAGGCGTCAGCGTGGGCGACGTCATAATGATAGATGCAGAAACAGGCAGGGTTACCCGCCTCGGAAAGGCTGAGTCACCTGAAGTCAAGCGGTATGACATAGAAGCGGAGAAGCCCATTCCGGTTCCAACAGGTCCCATACTGAAGGAAAAGGAGTTCGTTTACACGTTAACCCTCCACGACCTCGACGAGATAAACGCTAGGAGAAGTAGCTTTTCAATATTCAGCATATTCGGAGGCGGAAGAGAAGAGAAAGAGATCGATCCTGAGATACGAGAAAGAGTAAATCAAATGGTGAAAAGCATGGTCGAAGAGGGACGGGCGGAGATACTGCCAGGCGTCTGCTTCATCGACGAAAGCCACATGCTCGACATTGAAGCATACAGCTTCATAGCCAGAGCAATGGAGTCTGACCTAGCGCCAATAATAATACTCGCGTCGAACAGGGGCTTCACTAAGATAAGAGGAACAGAGCTGGTGTCACCACACGGAATGCCACTCGACCTGCTAGACAGGCTCCTCATAATAAACACTCGGCCATACAACGAGGAGGAAATCAGGGAAATACTCAAAATAAGAGCAAAGGAAGAAAAGATAGAGATAGAAGAGGAAGCCCTAGAATACCTAACCCAAATAGGGGTAAAGACTAGTCTCCGTTACGCTGTGCAGCTCCTAACGCCAAGCATGGAACATGCTAAAGAGGCGGGACACAAGAAAATAACTAAAGAAGATGTGCAGTGGGTGGAGAAACTCTTCGCCGATGTCAAGCGCTCAGCTAACTATGTGAGAAACCTAGAAAGAGAATTCATGATTTCAGAGCCAGCATAAAAAGAAGCCTAATGTCTCAACGATTCCTGACGAAACCATTTCTTTATTAGCTTATTAACCCTCGATGAATCCTGCACTCACCCGCCTCTCGAAGCTAGCCATCTTCAGCTAAAAATCATTTAGTCTCAGCTCCTCCGGATCACTCGTAAGTTCAGGTTCAAGCAAGATAGTGCTTGATTGATGAATTCACTCTGAGAACATCTATTTTGCTCATCTCTTTTTAACGGATAAAGCTTCCCTCCACATAATCTAAACAGAATATACTTATGAGTGAATTGCACGAAAACCGAAGTCTCCAAAAAATATTCTCGCCAAAACAGCCGAATACGCGAACATAAACGGAAACCCGACGAGAGACCTTTTAGTGTAAAACCACCACTAAAAACATGAAGCGACCTTAAATGAAAATAACTCTCCAAATAAACATTGAAGAATAGAATTAGGAGACGAATTATACAGGTAAGCAATTTTTTCAATTCCAAAGAAAATTTCGTTTTTTGTCGCCATCAAATGTTTGCTATCTGTTTTTCGTCATTTCGTTAAGAAGTAAACGAAAAAGAAGCTTAAGTTTCTTTAATTAATTCTTTCGTAAGTTTTTTGGCTTATCTCGCTCTTTTCTTTTTGGGTGACCATCGTGTTTAGACGCGTCCTTTGGTCCTCCATTCTTCTTGACCCTAGACGGAGCTTCGAGCGCGTATCCCTACCTATTGAGGCTAGGTTTGACCCGCTCACTGGAAGAGTATGCATAATATCGGAGCTACGCTTCAGCCTCCCTGCAAAGACTGACTTCTCAGAGATAGCTAAAGCCACAGAGATGTTCTGTCCCTTCTGTCCCGCGAGAGTCGAAACAGCTACCCCGATGTTCCCGGAGGAATTCATACCTAATGGAAGAATAAGGATCGGAGAAGCAGTAGTGGTGCCCAACCTTATGCCTTACTCCCAGTATAGCGCTGTAACAGTGATATGCCAGAAGCACTTCGTCAAGATGACTGAGTTCACGCAGAAAGTTCTAGCTGATGCATTCTTAGCATCGCAAGAATACCTCAAAAGAGTAGCGCTACATGACAGGTCACAGAAACACTTCCTCATAAACTGGAACTTCATGCCCCCCTCAGGAGGAAGCATAATTCACCCTCATCTTCAACCGGTAAGCTACGAGGAACCAATGGGATACTATGCAAGGCAACTTGAAGACTCCAAAAAGTTCCACGAAAATCACGGTTACAATTTCTGGGAGCACCTCGTTGAGGAAGAAAAACGGCTAGGAGAAAGATACCTTGGAGCAACAGGCGCCATACACTGGATTACAGCATTCGCCCCGAGAAGCTACCTCTTCGAAGTAATTGCTGTATTCCCCAAAAAAACATCAATCTTAGAGCTCGAACAAAGCGACATAGAAAACTTCGCCAATGGACTCGTCAGAATCCTAAATTACATGGACACCCAGAACATTTCCAGCTTCAACCTCACCCTCCAATCAGGACCACTAAACGAACACCACTACAGAGTCAACGCCTCAATAATACCCCGATTCACACTACCACCACTAGGCACATCAGACACAGCATCCCTCCGCGCACTAAACGACCTATCAGTATGCTACAAGAAACCAGAAACCACATGCAATGAGCTCAAACAATACTTCTAAAGCACACACGAAGCCAACCGAGAAAACCAAACTCTCCAGCAAAACAATCACTCAACAAACAAGAACAAATAGCGGCCCCGAGGGGATTCGAACCCCCGACACCCGGCTTAGGAGGCCGGTACCCTCTCAGAACACATCCTGGCTGGGTTACGGGGCCACAACCAATAAAATCCTAAACCTCGCACTTTTTTAACTCTTTTCCCCCGAAGCTACGAGAAAAATTTAAGTATGATAGCCGCTTTTACCCAGACTTGGGCGCGGGCGTAGTCCAGCCTGGTCTAAGACGTCGGCCTGCCACGCCGAGGACCCGGGCGGCTAACACAAAGCCAGGGACTTCAAATCCCGGCGCCCGCATTCTTAAATTCGTTTAATTTTCATATGAGTTGTTATAGTGATTGTTACTCGTCACTTACCCTCTTCTCTTTGACCTGTTTGTGTTATCTGTGCAGTTTCTGAGATAAGTTTTTGCTTCTTTTCGAGATAAGAAGAAAAAGTGTGAGTGTTATATTCTTGTTTTCAGCCATTGGTCTATGTCTTCGAGGACTTTCTTTTTTTCTATCTCGTTGAGTATTTCGTGGTACATACCGTTGTAGACTTTCATTGTAATTTTTCCTTTTTTTGCTTTCTCTGCTAGTTCCATGCTTCCTTTAGGGTTAACCAGTTTGTCTTCTCCAGCTACTAATAGTAATGTTGGAACTTCGAGTTTGTCGGCGTTTTCAAGGATCATGTTCATGGCCCTGACAAACTCTACAACGAATCTGACTGTGATTGTCTTGAATATTAGTGGGTCATTAGCGTAAGCTTCGCAGACCTTTTTGTCATGAGATAAAGTGTAAGGGTCTATTTGACTTGGGATCTCCTGTTTGGGGTTGGTTTTCGCGAGCTCCTCGAGCATTTTCAGAGTTCCAGCATCAATTTCGCTTGCGAGTCTCAAAGCTGGGGAGGAAAGGATCAAATAATCTATTTTGTTCGGGCTCTTAAGTGCGTACATTAAAGCTATTGTCCCACCCATACTGTGGCCGAGAAGAACGAATTTCTTTCCTGTCTCTTTTTTCTTAACTATACCGATGAAGGTGTCGAGGTCCTCTACGTAGTCATCAAATCTATCCACATATCCCCTATCTCCCTCAGAGAGCCCATGGCCCCTGTGGTCTAGCGCGTAAAACGCGATTCCTTCGCTAGCGAAGTGCTCTGCTACATGTTTGTATCTTCCTGAGTACTCAGCTAAGCCATGCGCTAACACCATGACTGCTCTAACTTGCTCAGGTTTCCAAGACTGGTAATACAATTTTAATCCGCCTTTTCCCTTAAACTCTCCCTCCTCATGAACAACTTTCAACTTTCATCCCTCCGTTTTCTCCTCTATCAAGAGCAATAAACTTCCAGTATCATTGTTAATTTAAAAATTTGGGTTCAACCTCCGTAAATTATGCTTTACTACCAAAAACGCTTATATTTGTCATCTTTGCTATTTTGTTATCTTGTGAGCTCTTTAAAGGGTGGAAAGTGGCTTCAAAAACGAGATGGATGAAGCTCCGTAACTATTTGCCCTAGCGCTCTTTTCCATCCTTAAAGAGCTAACTAGCAATGAAACATAGGTGAAGGTTGAAAATGTATATTAGAAATAGTAATAAGTCTGCGATTGCTCGCGTTGAGAGAGGCAGAATAATGACTAGTGGTGGAAGCACCCTCGGCTACGTCGAGAACGGCAGAGTAATGAACTCCAGTAGAAGCACGATAGGGTACGTAGAAAGAGGATACATAATGAACCCAAGTAGAAGTACCATAGGAAGATATGACAGAAGCAGAATTATGTCCTCATCTGGTTCAACTCGTTTTTATCTCGAAGGAAGAAGCATCATGGCAAGCAACCGGTCAACTATAGGTTACACAGACGAAAACATAGAAAACTACTTGGAAGAAGTGGTGGCTTACGTTGTCTTTTTTTCTAACTGGTGGTGAAAAGCTCTCTTCCCCTCTTTTTCTTTTCCATGTTGTTTCCGTTTTCGGAAGCATCCCGAATTCTCGGTTGGCAGGATCGAAAATGGCTGTCCTTCCTCATATCGTAACAACCAATTTTTTGTCTTAAATCTGTCCAGAAGGGGATGCTAAGTCAAACCTTAATATCCCTTGTAATCCTATTAATTGCTAAC
>JAHLWW010000005.1 GCA_019057715.1 Candidatus Jordarchaeum sp. JNZ_1113 | reverse complement strand
ATTTACGGGCAAGTGTACCATAGTTTACGGTTGCGGCCCCTCGCTAGAAAGAAATTTAGAAGAAATTAAGAAAGTGGGGCTTGAGAAGACGTGTTTAAACGTCGCCGCTGACGGAGCTACAACTGCCCTTCTAAAAAAAGGCATTATGCCTGACCTAGTAGTTACAGACCTAGACGGTAGGTTCGAAGACATTCTTTATGCTTCCTCTAAGGGCTCCATAATAGTTGTTCATGCGCACGGCGACAACATTCACTTACTAGATAATGTTCAACTCCTCAAAGGTCCTATTATTGGAACGACACAAGTTAAACCAGTGGGACGTATTCGTAACTTTTTCGGTTTCACTGACGGCGACAGAGCTGTTTTCATTTCTGAAGCTATGGGTTCTCACACTATTCTCCTAGCTGGGTTTGACTTAGGCGACAGAGTCGGCCGCTTCTCAAAACCAGATTACAAGAATAATACTCTTGCTTCACCTTTGAAAAAGAAGAAGCTAAAATACGCTAAGCTTCTTTTAGAATGGCTAGCACAAAATACTGAAGCAACGCTTGTCAATATTACGGGTAGCGGGGAGACCATTAGAGGCATAAGAAACCTTAAATGGGTTTACAAGTGATTTGACTAAGTAAAGTTTATCTTAAAAATATGGTTACCTAACAACTGACGAACCAGAGGGGCTCCTAGATGAAAACTGGACCAAAAATAATCGGCGTTTCCGGTAAAGGCGGCGTGGGAAAAACAAGTTTCTTAGCATTAACGCTTAAGGCGATTTTAGCGAAGAACACACACCATGAGATCCTAGTTGTGGACGCGGATCCTGACTCAAACATGCCAGACGTTTTGGGGATCGATACAAAGGGAAACATAGGTTTAGTTGTAAATGAACTCAAGGAGAAGATCGACAAGCTTCCACCTAACTTCGGAAAAGCTGAATATTTGGAGTACAGGGTCTTCGACATTCTCTATGAGGGAGACAAATTCGACCTGCTGGTGATGGGAGCACCTGAACGAGAGGGGTGCTATTGTCTCGTAAACAACTTACTGATGAAAATCATGGACACTCTTACGAAAAACTACACGTTAGTGTTAATGGACCTACCAGCGGGCCTTGAACACATCAGTAGACGAACTAGCGCCAACGTAGACGTAATGTTTCTCATAGCAGACCCATCAAAAATGGGTGTGCAAACTGCTGCAAGAATTAGAGATTTAGCCAAAGCCTTACATAGAGAGTTCAAGAAAATTCTCTTAGTGATTAACAAAGTATCTCCTGGGACAGAAGAGTTACTCAAGGAATACTCGGAGAAATTCGGGTTAGAATATGCCGGCAGCATTCCCATTGACGAAAGACTCGCGGAATTCAACTTAAAAGGAATACCCCTCCTAGAACTACCAGAAGACTCCCCATCATACATAGCTGTCAAAAGAATAATCGATAAGTCATTACCCGCCTAACCACAAAACTCTCCTTCTAAACCTTGCATCCTTTCTGACTATCACAGAAAAAATCCTTCAGTAGATTAATTCTTGGCAATTCTTTTGAAATGAAAAAATGTTTAGAGTTTCGGTATTCCTAAGTCGTCCATGTCGTCCTCTTCTTTCTTTAGAATGAGAGATGACGACTCAAAAAAGTTGTTTCTCCCGTCTAATGGAAGCGGTTTTAGTACCTCCAGCCCCGTCCTTTCAAACTCAGCTGGACCCAGTAGTTGGGGGCTGCTAACGCCAGTAAGGATCAAGATTATCCTTATTGTTCCTATTAGACTTGGATCAATACGTGCCCCCCATATTACGAGTGCATCATCTACCATTTTCTCCGTTATTAACTCTCCTGCTCTTGTGGCCTCCGTTAAAGTCATGTCTGGTCCACCGGTGACGTGTATTAAAGCCCCACTTGCTCCTGTTATGTCTACATCGAGAAGCGGCGAATCCAGAGCACTTTTAACTGCTTTTTCAACTCTATTTTCTCCTTCTCCTTCTCCGATGCCAACCATGGCTACTCCGCCATTTTTAAGTACGCTTTGGACGTCTGCGTAGTCCAAGTTGATTAGGCTCGGCAGGCTAATGGTTTCAGTTATGCCTTTAACCATGTTTGCCAGTATTTCGTCCGCAACGCTAAACGCCTCGTCGAGGGGGAGATTAGGAACAAGGCTCAATAATCTGTTGTTATCTATAACCACAACGGTGTCAGCGAAGTACCTAAGCTTTTTCAGTCCATCAACTGCTTTTTGTATGCGTCCCTTCTCCATTTTGAAGGGCATCGTAACCACGCCGACAACTATCGCTCCCATCTTCTTGGCTATTTCCGCTATCACGGGAGCACTGCCCGTTCCGGTTCCTCCCCCCATTCCCGCTGATATGAAGACTAGGTCAATGCCGCGTAGCAACTCAGCTATTTCTTCCTTACTTTCCTCGGCGGCAGCCTCACCTATATGAGGAAAGCCACCCGCGCCTCGCCCTCCAGTAATTCTTCTTCCAATTAACAACTTTTTATGTGCCCTTACTCTGTCTAGGTGTTGTTTATCCGTGTTCACCGCTATACACTCAGCTCCTATAACTCCTAAATGCATAAGTCTATCCACAGTGTTATTTCCTGCTCCCCCCGTCCCAATAACCGCTATTTTTGCCTCTCCAACCTTTAATTCTTTGTCCACATTAATCTCTCTAGTGTGCTTTATCGCGTCCCTTATAAGACTCATCGTCATGCGCGTCACCTGAATAGTTTAAAAGTTTAAAGGGTCACTCCTGTCGTCCGATGACTGGCGTGCGCCCATAGATCGCTTGCCTCTCCCATAGTTCTCTTTTAAGCAAGTCGCGGATCGCTACCCTAATTGCCTCTGACTTATTCGGGTACTGCTTCATCTCGACAAGTTTTTCCAAACCGTTCACGTACGCCTCAGGTAGGTGAACCGTTACAAGCTTCACTATAAACCACCCCCTTATCCCATCGCCCGCGTGAAAGTAAGTAAAATGTCATTTCTAATAAAAAGGTTAGTAACAGCCTCCTGATACTTACATTTAACATATGTGAGAAATACGTCATGTTTGGGTAGAGCCGAAGAGATATCCTACTCTAGCCTCTTCCAGTTTAACTTTGATTCTCTCTCCTAAACTCAAGTTTTCCCTCACTATTATGTGCTTGTACGCGTAGTTTCTAGCGACCACCCCACATTTCTTGGCAGTCTCTGTTACAACAGCTTCCCCCCTCCACCCCACCCACCTCAAATTACGCTTAAGGGAAAGTTCATTTGATGCGTGAGAAAGAATTCTACTTCTTCTCTTGATTTCCCACCCTGGCACTTTATTAGGCATTCCAGCGGCTGGAGTACGTGGTCTAGGCGTAAACATTGAAACGTTTACTATATCCGGCTCAACTTCTCTTAGCAAGCTTACCGTGTCATAGAACTGCTCCTCGCTCTCGCCCGGAAACCCAGCAATAACATCAGTTGACAAGGTCAATGACGGATAATTTCCTCGGAGTTCATCCACAACTTCTAGGAACACCTCGCGAGTATACTGCCTATTCATTGCCTTTAAAATTTCATTGTTGCCTGACTGAACAGGCAGGTGGATGAACTTGTAGACCTTTTGGTTCCCGTAAACTTCTACTAAGTCATCTAGTATTTCGGCTGCATGGTTTGGATTCATCATACCTATGCGCACCATAAAGTCACCTTCAATATTCACTATCCTCCTGATAAGTTGCGGAAGCCTGACTCCGTCATGATTATACGCCCCAGAATCCTGAGACGTCAACCACACTTCCTTGCACCCCTCCTTTACTCCCCTTGCTACCTCCTTCACTATAAGCTCTGGTGGGTATGAGTAAAGTTCCCCTCTAGCTATTCTGACGCAGCAATAGCTACATGCCCCTTTACACCCCTCTGATATAGGAACAATAGCTATTACGGGACGTAGCCGAACTCTAGGCAATTGTAAACGCACCGTTTTTTCGTTACTTAAAAGACGTATCCCTTTTTCTCCTGCTGCGACGCGCTTAACAACATCCACTATTCCCGGGATAGCATTTGGGCTTACCATTGCAGCACAGCCTATAGCTTCGAGCTTCTCAGGGCAGATTGCTGGAAGACACCCCGCCATTATAACCCTTTTACCCTTCCTTACTAGCTCTGATCCAGCCTTCAAACAAGCGTGCTCAGCGTGTCCCTTAACTCCACAGGTCAAAATTATAGCTACCTCAGCTTGGTCAGGTGGCGTAAGCGAAAATCCTGCCTCCCTGAGTAGCCCCATAATCATTTCGGCTTCAGCTTGGCTCATAGAGCAACCATGAACAATAACTGACACCGCAGCCAATTCTCGCCCCTTCTTCATCCTCCACTTATCGGTGGAAGTATCGCCACAATGTCTCCATTTCTGAGAATACCATGAACTCCTCCAGCTTCATTTAAGCTTACACCGTTAATGTAGATTACAAAGTGATCCTTTAAGCTTCCATCCTTCAAGAAAAGGTACTCCCTCAATTCCTCACCGTACTTCTCTACTAGTATACTGAGAAGGTCCTTGACGGTGGCTCCATCTCCCATCTCAACTTCTATCTCCCTATTTTTCAGTAGCTCTCTTAGCCTCGCAAAAACTCTGACTTTCACCCTCAACGATAAATCCTCCTTCGCAAGAATAACGTTTCCTAGGAGAACTCTTTAAATATAACTCTAGTTATGAGTCTTGACCATAAATTGTAGCTAAACAGGAGATGGGCCTCGATGGAAGACCGATTTAGCATAGTGTCTGTAGAAGAGGACTTGATTAGAGCAAATGAAAAAGTGGCGAACGAAGTAAGCCGTCTTCTCGCTGAAAAGGGAGTTAAAAGTTTCGACATCGTCGGAGCTATAGGGGCAGGTAAAACATCTCTTCTAGAGAGAATAGTCGAGCGCCTTAAAGGAAAGTATAGAATCGCCGTTATAACGGGGGACGTGACTACCCGAATAGATGCTGACAGGATCTCCCGTCACGGCGTAGAGACCCTGCAGATTAACACGGGAAGAGAATGCGCATTAACGGCCTTCTTCCTAAAAGACGCGCTAAGAAAAATAGACTTGAATCGTGTAGATATCCTGTTCGTCGAGAACGTTGGCAACCTCATTTGTCCAGCAGACTACATGTTAGGCTGCGATAAAAGACTGGTCGTCGTTAGTCTTACAGAGGGACCATACGTTGTCAAAAAACATCCGTTACTGTTCAAAATATCCGACATCGCCGTCATAAACAAGATTGACTTGAAAAACATTGTTGAAGCTAACCCGGAAGAGATGCTTAGAGATGCGCTGGAAATAAACCCCAACCTTAAAGTTGTTTTAACTAGCGCCAAAACGGGAGAAGGGCTAGATGATTTAATATCTGCAATGGGACTTTAAAGTGACCTCCTCTTTCACCCTCCTACAAATATGCTAAACCCCTTTTCATGTACTCTTTAGAGCTAACTTACTCGAAGAGATGTTTGCTTTAAGAGGTGAATGTATGCTTTTAACTTGCTTATTGGTCTAACTCGACCACCTTACCTTGCTTTAAGCTTTTTAGTATCGCTTCTACAACTCTTAGTGCCTTCACTCCATCCTCGCCTGATGGGTGAGGCTGCTTCCCTCTCAATATGGACTCGGCAAAATGCTCTAATTCTATTTTAAGCGGCTCGTTCCACTCCTCTTTCGAGTTCATATTCCACTCGTCGTTCTCAACGCGGATTTTCTGTGAGAGGTAATCAAGTTTCAATATTCCCTTCTCTCCAGTAATTATTAGTTCCCTCACTTTACGTGGCGTTAACCAGTTTGCTTCTATTATGCAGCTTAACCCGTTATCTAGATGAAGCATCGCCGCCATGTAGTCTTCAAATCTGTGTTTCAAGCGTCCACCAGTGGCGTATACAGAAACAATTTCTCTCTTGAAAATGTGGCGGGCGAGGTCTACGTCATGAATAGCTGCATCAGTCACTACGCCGACGTCCTCCACGCGGTCAGGCCAGAACGGCCCTACTCTCCTAGAGATAGTTATGACGGGATCACCTATAATGTCGGACTCTAAAATTTTTATGACCTTTGAAACACCAGGATTAAATCTCTCAATGAATCCTACCATGAGAAATACTCCTTGCTCTCTAGCATACTCTATAAGCTTAAGTGCTTTCTCTACACTACCTGTCATCGGCTTCTCGACGAAGACATGCTTGCCCGATAAAATACTTTTAGTTGCTATTTCGAAGTGTGTTGATGCTGGCGTACACACGCTCACAGCATCTATATCTTCACGTCTGAGAAGACTATCCACATCCGTATACCACTCTGTTCCATACTCTTCCCCAACCTTGCGGGCGTTTTCCTCTCTTATGTCACAAACAGCGACCAGCCTCGTCTTTTCAATAGATGCAAAGTTGCGAGCATGCTGCCTCCCCCATGTTCCAACTCCTATAACCCCGACACCTAGCGTCATGATATCTCGCTCCTCTCCATAAACAAGAAAAATTTTTACGCTCTCCTTTGCTTTTTCACGCTCTCGATTTCTTTAAGCGTTTCAAGCTCGTCTGATGTAAGTTCTTCTACTAGCTCGGCTTTAAACTTCTCTATATGACTTAACGGCATACTCGTATAAAGTATGTCCCCCTCATCGATCTGCCTCCCAACAGTAGGCCCCCTAATCGAGACCGCAACTTGTTCCCCTCTCCGCGCGTACGCCCTTGCCTCTCCTTTATCCTGTATTTGCAGTATCTCTCCGATCTCTTGACCATCCTCCTTCATCAAAGGATACTTCGGCTTAATCTCTCCTGAAAGAACCTCCACCCCGACGATGGCAGGCTTACTATGCCTAAAAACGTATCCTGGAAGGATCTTTATCTTTGCTGGCTTAACTAAGCCCTCAATAGCTCTCCGTCTCATTTCTTCCTTCTTCTCTGAAACCCACTCATTATAATTCTCGAATAACCTGTAAATTATCTTTTCTTCAAAAATTTTAATGCCGTACTTCTTGGCTTCTTCCTCTGCGTCAGGCAAAATTTTAACGTTGAAAGCTAGGATAACCGCTTGAAGAGGGTCCTTCTCAGCTACGACGGCCGCCTCCATCACGTCCCTTTTAGCTACATCACCTATATCCGCTATTCTAATGGTTATCCCTCTCTCCCTGAAGAAGTTCACCAGCGCCTCTAGCGACCCAAGCGTATCGGCCTTGACTACAACTCCCACACGGTCTCCCTTTATGGTTATGCTTTCCACTTCTTGCTGAACTTCCAACTCGACCTCCTTCACTTTCTCCTCGTCACGCACGGCTCTTAATGGCGCACCGGCCACAACTTTTTCAAGGTGAGGCGCCGCGATTTTTACACCAGCCGCAGCGGCTACTTCACTCACCGAGTCGAACCTTTCTCTTGGGTCCCTCATTTCGTCTAGTGGTTTAGGCTGCAGTAACGCCCTAATTCTTGTCACGACAGCGCCATCGAGTCCGCCTATTACTAAGAGGTCATCCCTGCGGAGGACTCCATCATAAAGAATGGCGTCTATGGTTATACCGAGACCAGGTTCCTCCCTAACTTCCAAAACAACGCCCTTGCCTTCTCCCTCAGAGACTGTCAGCTTCTTCTTCATGTACTGTTGGGTTAATCCAGCCAGCACAACCATTAGTTCAGCGATACCCTCCTTTGTCTTGGCGCTCGTGGGAACTATGGCAACAGTTCTGGTAAAATCACGCACCCTGTCGATCCGTTCAGAATTAAAGCCGCACGCGGAAAGTTCTCCTATTAATTCATATATTTTTTCGTCTAAAGCTCGTTTGACGTGTTCTTCCTGAACCTCTATAGCTTTAAGAATAGACTTAGAGCCAGAGGGGCGCCAGCCGGGGATTAAATCCACTTTGTTTGCGGCAATTAAAAATGGGACACGCCTACTTCTCAACAAGTTAATGCACTCGTATGTCTGCGTTTGGAAGCCGCGAATCACGTCAACAACCAGTATGGCAATGTCTGCGATCGCTCCCCCTCGCGTCCTGAGGTTAAAAAAGGCTTCATGCCCGGGTGTATCTAGGACTAGCACGCCGGGAATAGTCAGCTTCACGTTAAATTTTTCGGCCAAGTCCTCAGCGAAAGTCATTATGACGTCTGCAGGCAGAAAGGATGCACCTATATGCTGGGTGATCCCGCCTGCCTCCTTAGCTTGAACGGCTGTCCCCCTAATCGCATCTAGTAAAAGTGTTTAGCCCATAGCACGAAGCCGTGCTATGATTTGCCATGATCTATGTGCCCCAAAACAACAGCTATAGGCGATCGTAGCCTCATCCTTCATCACCTTGCCCTTTAAATATGCAGCTCTCTCAAGGTAAAATTTAGAGCTTCATCGTTAACCTATTCCTTTAATCGGTAAAACCGCCAATTTAGCAAGTTCATCACGTTTTATTAAAAACTATTTGGTTAAATACTTATATTTCCATCTCCCTCCTTTCTTCAGAGGATGGGTCTAAAGTCTCCTCTTTAAATCTTATCTTAAGAGAAAGATGTTCATGTGCTTTAGATTGTTTGTGTTTCTTTAGGGCTTTGTTAGTTTCATGTTTGGATTAATTGAGCATCAAAAAATTTATTACGTCGGTATTCGTTCTCCTTTCACGGTTACGGGCCGCTAGCTTAGCTAGGTAGATCAGAGTCGGATGTAGCCTATAGCGCCGGGCTCTTAACCCGGTGGTCGTGGGTGGGCTTCGGGTTTAACCGTGCTCCGCGACTTCGAATCCCACGCGGCCCGCCATTGCTTCTTCTTAATCAAGCTTGGAGTGACGCTTATGAGGCGCCTCTCTTTTTGTGTTGCTGTTTGCTCCTCTACTGCCGAGAGTGTTCGTCATATGCTGATAAAATTTGGTATTTTGGATCGCAGGCTTAAAGTTGAGAAGGTTAACACCGGTCTTCTTCCGGCCATGTTGGACGGGCGCCCAGAGCTAGTTCTCTTCCCTCTCTCTCGCCCTCTTTCTGTAATAGAACTAGAACGGATAAGGGGCGTAGCTGGCCTTCTTCATTTTTGTTTTTACTCCTTCGTTGTTATTGAGAAAATGGCTGGTTTTATTGACTTGCTTAAAGGGGCATTGCCTGAGAACCTTCACAAATTTATTCCTCGGTCTTTTGATGTTATTGGTGACATAGCCATTCTGGAGTTAAGTCCTGAGATATGGGATTTTAGGGGTGTGATTGGTGAGGCGGTTTTAAGGGCGAACCGCCACGTGAAAGTTGTATTCGCTAAGGGGGGACGTGTGGATGGAATTTACAGGGTTAGACGTTTAGTTCACGTTGCTGGCGAGGAGCGGACAATAACTCTTCATAGGGAAAATGGCTGCGTCTTCATGGTTGATGTGGCTGGCACCTATTTTAGCCCACGGCTATCTGGAGAACGGATTAAGGTGGCTAACCAAGTTAAACCAGGAGAAGTTGTCGTTGATCTATTTGCCGGAGTAGGACCCTTCGCCATTCTGATTGCTAAGAAGAAAAGGGGAATTGTACATGCTATAGACATTAATCCTTTTGCCATTCAGCTTCTCAAGGAGAACATTAAACTTAACAAGGTGTCTGGCTCGGTTCATCCTTACCTAGGAGACTGCAGAGAAGTGGTTAAAAGTCACTTGAGAAGAATAGCCGATCATGTAATAATGAATTTTCCTAGTTTAGCGTATGAATTCATTGATGTTGCGTGCTCAGCTCTAAAGGAAAGTGGAGGCATCATACATTATTATCAATTTGGTAGGGGTGAAGCCGCGTGCAATAGTGTTGTTGAGCTACTTACGGAGCGGCTTAAAAATTCAGGAGTTACATCCATAAGTATTTTGAACGTTAGGAGGGTTCGCTCCACAGCGCCTAGAGAGTGGCAGGTGGCGGTGGATGCGCTAATTGTCCCCTAAACGGGGGGACGTATAATTAACTTTTCTCCGCTATTAATACTATTTCTACTGGCTGTGGCTTTTTGAGTTGCTCCACTATTCGCCTGTCCAGATCTGCAGCAGCTTTGTTCGCCTTAATCATCACTGTTCTTCCACAGCAAAAATTACTCTTCCGCACAACTAGATCTCTGGGATTTGTAAAAGTCAAACTACTACTTCCAAATCCCATGACCTCCTCCACAATCCCGCCGCACTCTATTATCATACGTATAACAGAGTCGTCGCTTCCGGCTACTTTCTTAAATACTGGGCTTAACGAGGCCGCTCCCTTACTGGAGGAGACTGCCACTATGCAGTCACCTCTTGGAGTGACCTCATGATCTACGGTGACCTCCAATGTTGTTCTATGTTTTGCTGAAATGTTCACATGTCCTTTAGCAGTCAGCCTTTCCACAACTCTTATCATTTCCCTTCCTCCACAATTTTAAAGAAATGCTGACCACAGAAATAAATTATGATAAAAAACAAAAAAGGGAGAGAGTGAGTATTGAATGAATCTCTTTTGGAGAAAAAGAAAGCCCTTATAGAGCGGCTTAAATTAGAAGGCTTTGTTAAGGACGAAGCTGTAATTAGAGCGTTCATGAAGGTTCCTAGAGAGGATTTCGTTCCTGACGAGTTAAGAGACTCTGCTTATGATGATCGCCCTCTCCCCATACCGGGAGGACAGACCATATCTGCGCCACATAGAGAAGCTTATTAACTTCTCTAGGCGAAATATGTGCGTTCTCATGTGTGACCTTCTAAAGCTACGTGAGGGAATGAAGGTTCTCGAGGTTGGGGCAGGGTCGGGTTATCACGCTGCGTTATGCGCCGAAATAGTCGCTCCCGAAGGAGGGAAACGTGGTCATGTATATACGATAGAACGATTAGAAGAACTGGTCGAATTTGCTAAACGTAATTTGGAGAAAACCGGCTACGGAGACAGGGTGACAGTTATTCTGGGTGATGGCACTCTTGGATATCCTCCAGAGGCACCTTACAATGCTATACTAGTGACCGCCGCCGGCCCATCTATTCCTGAGCCCCTCCTTATTCAGTTAGCGCCAAATGGACGCATGGTGATACCCGTCGGCCAATTTTACTACAATCAGGTACTTGTTTTGGTTGAGAAGGACGAGGAAGGCAAAGTTAAGAAAAGAAACTATGGCCCGGTAGCCTTCGTCCCTCTCGTAGGACGCTACGGATGGGAACATCAATCTCTCGGTTAAAAGAATCTCTCTATGCTTGTTTGCTTCGTCTCTTTTCTCGTCGCCTCAACTCTGTCCAACGCTTTAGAGACTCTCTCCTGCGAGAAGTCGTGTTCGTCGCAAAGTATCTTGAAGATCTTTTCCCTTTTCGGGGGACGCCAGCTTAACGTATAATTATCGGTGACCTCCGGCTCCAAAAAGATCTTTTCCACTTCTTCAACAGAAGCCTCGAAGACGTAACCTTTAACCTTGATTATCTCTTTTAAGGATCCGTGTTCTTTAATTAGTTTTAGAGCTGTTTTAACGCCTACACCCTTCACTCCTTCATTATAATCTGTACCCAGGAGGATTCCTATAGCTACAAGCTGCTCCCGTGTTATTCCATGTATCCTTAAGACATCCTCCAAGCTTATCAGTTCTGGCTCAACTTTCACGTATTCCTTCTTTCCAGGAAGCTTCCTCCTTCCACTAATTGCCAAATTCCTTATAAGCCGTGGCGCGCCAAACAAAAGGGAATCGTAGTCTTGGCTAGCGGTACACCAAGCGTCTCCTTTTTTAACCATGTAAGCTGCCTGCGCTTCCCCCTCTGAGGGTGCTTGAACATACGGTACTCCAAGCGCCTCTAATAGCTCCTTACTTTCACTTATCATCTCATCAGTTATGAAGGACGCCGCCTGCGCAAATTTTCTTGCTTCCTCAATTTCTCCTCTCGCCAAAGCCTCCTCCCACTTCTCCTTAGCTTCCTCCCTCAGCTTTCTCCTTTCATCTACTGTCTTCATCTTTAGAGCTGGGGGCTTCCCGTCGAAGACATAGACAGGCTTTATTCCTTCCTCTAGAAAGTTAATTGTTCGATAAAATAAGCCACTAAGATGCGAAGTTACTCTCCCCGTCCTATCCATGAGGCTGGTTCCATCCGGCTGCCTTATCGTCGCTAAGAACTGATAAAGGGCGTTCATAGCATCTATAGCTATAACTTTGCCTGAAAGCTCCTTAATTGAGACTTGCTGTGCAATAACCAGCTCTTTCAAATTTACCCCCATAACTCCTCCCGCACCAATCCTCCAATTTTGGTATTTCTTTAATTTATGTAAACTAAAAACCTTTCCGTATTACGATATTTTAACCTAAAATTTGGCGATGAAGGTTTACCTGCATCTTTGGTATTAATTTCGCTTTTCAGTCTTCCCCTACTGCAAGGAATTCCTGTCCTGGCTTCATCAACTCAACGCTTCTTCTGTTCTTTGCAATCTGGGAGACGTGTATTAATCCCTCGATTTCAAGCTGCATTAAGGCGCGATTCATGTCCTTTAAAGAAATTTCATCGAAGATTTTTTGAAGCATGCTGAAAAGTTCCTTATCTATTATTAATCCTTGCCTTTTTCTAAGGATACTTAATATCGCGTTCTTTATCGGTATACTGTACTCCGAATTTTGCATCCTCCTGCCTCCAAACCCAGAGTTATTATGCGCCTTACTAAGTTAAAAATCACCAAGAATAATCCATGAGTTTAGATAGTAGTTGCTCCTAATTTATCTTTGTCGGAGAATTTCGGCTTGCTTCATCAAAAATCTTTATTTCCTTCCTTCGCACGTTATACACCTGATATTGGGGGAAATGGGCGTGACTCTATATGGATGAAGGATTGCTTGTCTTTGCATTCATTGCTGTTCTTCTGTTTCTCCTCTTGATTTTGCCTAATATTAAGATACTTAACGAGTACGAGCGAGCTGCTGTCTTTAGGCTTGGCCGCCTTATAGGTGCTAAGGGTCCCGGCATAGTCATCTTAATTCCAATAATTGACAGAATCGTTAAAGTGGATCTAAGAGAGGCCTTCATCGAGGTAAAGGGTCAGCGTTGCATTACAAAGGATAATGCCCCAGTAGACGTGGATGTCCTAATTTATTACCGCGTTGTGAATCCCGAAGACTCGGTCGTTAAGGTTAGAGACTTCCGGGGGGCAACTTTCGGGATTGCTCAAACAACTCTTAGGTCCGTTATAGGCGACATCGTACTGGACGACCTTCTCGCCAAAAGAGAATACATCAATACGGTTCTTAGGGATAAACTTGACGAGATAACAGAGCGATGGGGGGTCAAAGTGACCTCCGTCGAATTAAGGGAGGTAATTCCGCCCAAGAAGGTTCAAGACGCCATGGTGAAGCAGATAGAAGCTGAAAGGGAACGCAGAGCCATGGTCACTGAAGCGGAAGGCAGACGAGAAGCAACAATAAAAGTCGCTGAGGGAGAAGCTCGAAGCGAGGTACTTAAAGCCGAAGGAGAACGTGAAGCTTGGGTAATGGAAGCTGAGGGAGAGAGAGCCGCCATTATCCTTGAAGCCGAAGGAAAAGCTGCAGCATTAGAAAGAATATTTGAAAGCGCAAAGGAAATGGACGATAACACTTTACTTCTCTACTACCTTAAAGCTCTTGAAGACATCGGGGGAAGCGACACTTCGCGCTTATTTATACCCATGGATTTCAGTATGCTGACAGGTCTCATCTCAAGGAATCTGCAAAAAACTAAAATTGTAAAAGAAAATGAGGAATAGAGTAGTCACCGTTGCAGTATGCCTTTTACTTTTTCTTTAACCACATCGAGGTCCTCGATTTCGGTTACTATTGGCAGTTCAACATAGTTCGGCAAACCCTTTGTTATCTCCTCCATAAGATATATGAGAGCCTCTTTGACTGTCAGTTCTCTCGTTTCAATACTTCCCTCAGGCATAGTGAATGAAACTTCCTGCCATCTCTCCTTGCTATCATCCAACGGAAATAAAACATACACGTAGTCGTCTGTATATATTATCGTGGACGGCGTAATCCCCCACGCTTTGTCTACTATTTCAAGCATTTTCTTGACGTTTTCCTCCTTCGCCATTTCTAAACACCCTCTTAGGGAAAATAGCACCATTATTTAGATAAATCATTACTCAAGATAAAAAACTTTTTAAAACTTCATTTTCGAGAAGGAAATATTTGTCTCAGGAGGTTGCCTTTTCAAGAAAACTCTAATAGACCTTTTTCTTTATATCTCACTTGGGGAGTCCAGATGGATAAACTGTCCTGTCCCAGCTGCGGTAAAACAGTGACTAAAGGGCGTTACTGCGCTTTTTGTGGCGCCGAGCTGCTCCATGAAAATGCTGAAGAGGAAATATCCGGCGACGTCCTTGAACAACTTAGATTAAGAAAAAGGATCGAAGAGGTCACGGGAGAGATAGCGTTTCTTAGGAGTGAAATCGATAAATTGACTGAGCAAATATCCGAAGGCAAGAACATTGAAGAATACGCTTTAAGAGTGAAGGAACTCAGAGAGAAAATCAAATTAGTAAAGGAAGAACGCAAAGCTCTTGAAGAGAAACTTAAACCTCTCCCATTAGAGAAAGTTGCCGAAGAACGCGCGAACCTCGAAAAAAGAATTAAACGCTTAGAAACTCTTCGCGAAAAAGGGGAAATTAGCGATGAGACCTATGAAAAATTAAAGAAAGAGTACAGTGAAAAACTAGACCAATTTAAAGAAGAACATTATAGACAAGTAATAAAAATCGAGAAATGGATTGAGCAGCTTAAAAAAAGGATTAAACGTCTTAAGAATGACTCCGAACTCATATATGCCCGCTACATGACTGGCGAATTAACAAAAGAAGAGTACATGCGGGAAAAAGAAAAGCTAAATAAAGAACTAGAAACGAATAGCTTTCACGTTGAAATGCTTGAATTCCTTTTAAGAAAATATAGCTAACTCTTACACTTAATCAATCATTTAAAGAAGCCTCTTTTATTAAAGAAAGAGGCTCATTTACTATTTTCTTTTCCAAGTTTTATATGCTAGTTCTACATCCTCTTTTTTTACAGTTTTTCTCCCAGCGTGCTTAGCTAATTCATCTGCCAGTCGTGCTATTTCGAGGCCAAGTTCCTCTAATACGCGTCCTAGTGCTTCTGCCGCATCGTCAGCAACCCTTTCAGCTCCCGCCATCCTTATGATTCTATCCATTGGTGCTGATGGTAAAATTGTCTCTCTTTTTCTTCCAACCATATTATCCCCCGGGTAGACCGCGTTGATTTTTTAACCAATACTTTTAGGATAAATTTGCTTTTTAAATTTTTATATTTCTCTTTTCCGTTATTATGCTTCTAATTTTCGCCTTTAGCCTTGCTGAAGGGTAAAATGTGGCTTCTTTATTCTCAATAAATTTGCAGAATTTATCAGGTGAGCAGAACCCTCTTCTAATCATTTCTCTGCACGTTAACTTTTTTACTTTCTTTCCCGATGGAAATGCAAAGCTGAAATATCTTAAAACCAGCTCGAATTTTCTCCCGAAATACGCATTACGGACACATGGCGGCGCTCTTTCCACATGCAGCCTCTCGATGTCCCTGAAGAAATTTCTCCATAAGCACTGGGTGACTATACATACCCTGCAGATGTCAGGTGAACGTATGTTGACACATAACTCTTTTACAAGTTTTTCATGAATCCTATCTTGGTTATGGAGAAAAAAGTATATTTCTGAAAAAAGATAAGGATTAAAGAACCCGTTTTTACCTGTAAATGTAAGCGCGCTAACAAACAGTTTTTCCCTTGGAACCAACCAGTACCTCAAAGGAACACACCATCACGAAGAAAATCACCTTTTATTCTTCTATACTTCTTTTAAATACCACGACCTCAATTTATGAGAGAAGAAGAAAATAAGACATTGCCTTTTTCCGACAAGTCGCCATCATAACTACTTTTTAAATGTCGTTCTTAAATTTCTTCTAAAATCCTACCTTTCACCTTCCTTTTCTAGTATTCCTCTTGCCGCCACTACTCCCGTTACGGCGGCTCCCACTATACCTCTAGATACTCCTGCCCCATCTCCCGCAACAAATAAGCCCTCGACTTTTGTTTCCAGCTTTTCATTTGTAGTTACTCTCTTAGCGGAGTACTTTATTTCTGGAGCGTAGATTAGAGTGGAATCACTCGCTATTCCCGGTATTACTTTGTCAAGCATTTCTATTCCTTCGATTATGCTGGTAAGTATCCTGTGGGGCAACCCCATGGATATATCTCCAGGTGTAACGTTGTTCAGTGTAGGTGTCACAGCTCCTCGCTTTATGCGGCTCCATGTTGATCGCCTTCCCTTTCTAAGGTCTCCAAGCTTTTGTACAATCGGTTTACCTCCCCCCAAGATTGTTATCTGTCGTGCAATTGAATTGCCGTATGCTGTAGTGTCCTCGAGGGGTTCTGTTAACTCTATTCTGTCTAATATTGCGAAGTTAGTGTTAGGCGACGGCTTAGTTAGGATAGAATGTCCGTTAACTCCTATATGGTCGTCATAAACCTCCATTACGACATAACCATGATGATTTACGCAAAAAGTTCTTACAAAATCGTCAAATGTATGCGTGTAAATGTGAAATTTCGGGTCTCGTTGAACGTTGCATATCGGCTCCATTATGGTTGCTGGAACTTCTACTCTTACCCCTATGTCTACGGGCATATACCTAGTCTCGACATCTAGCTTGCTCATCTGCTCTGCGAGCCACCTCATTCCTGATCTTCCCGGAGCCAGGATGCAGTAATCGTAATTTAGCGTCTCTCCGGATGAGAGTAGCAGGCTCCCCCTTTCTACGTTTATTACTCTAGTTCTAAGTATAAACTTCACACCCTTCTCCTTTAACTTTCTTTCCAAACACGCAATAACGTTCTTTGCGTTCTCGGTACCTATCAGCCTTTGAGTTATCGGGATAAACGTTATTCCTGCAGAAGCCGCTTTCCTTTCTAGCTCTTCAACCTTTTTCTCGTCAGGCTTAAACACTTTTTCTGGCGCTCCGCAATCAACAAAAATTCTGTCGACGTGCTCAATTAGCTTCCACGCGTATTCCTCATGGCTGGCAAACTCAATAAGGTCTCCTCCTATCTTGGGGTGAAGGTTTAGTAATCCACTCGAGAAAAGCCCAGCCCCCCCTACTCCGCTCATTATATTACACGGCTTACAACGTGTACACATTTTATAACTTTCTAGGGGACATTTTCGTTCTCCGGCGCTCTCACCCATTTCTATTATCGTTACCTTCAACTTCCTGCTACAACTAACAATTTCATGAGCGGCGAAAAGTCCCGCCACTCCTCCCCCAACTATAACCACGTTTTTCACGTAAATCACCACCCAACAATTATCTCGTTTCTAAGCGCTTTCTAATTAATTATTTAGAACCAAAACAGTGCTCATGTCGGCTCTACAGAAAAAACTTTTCAAAAGTAAAGCAGATAATTTTGTTCCCCTACTTTTCGCGGGCAAGCTTTAGTATTCTCAAGGCTAAGTATGCAGCATTTTTAGCGTTGTCTACCCCAACGCATGCCACAGGAACTCCCGAGGGCATTTGAACTATGGATAGAAGAGCGTCAAGCCCCCCCAATTTGGCACTAACAGGAACCCCTATCACCGGTTTATCTGTTCTTGAAGCTATAAATCCTGGAAGATGGGCTGCTAAACCAGCTATCCCTATGAATATTTTTGCATCAGTCTCTTTAAGATACCTCTCGAGTTCCTCTGGGTTCCTATGAGCTGATAAGACCTTAACCTCAAAGCTTACTCCATTCTGAGAAAGAACTTCAATGGCTCCTTCAGCCACTTTCCTGTCGCTTTCACTTCCCATTATTATCGCTACATCCACCATATCCTCGTTTTCCTCCTCACTTAACTTAAAATTCATACTCTATGCGTCCTTTACCTGGAAGCCAGTCGATCTGTTTCCCTATCAACTCTTTCTCCCGCCGGTAGCGGTATATCTCCCTTATTAGTTCCGCTATTTCAACTCTCTCGTTTAGAAGCGACTCCGTTCCTATGTCAGAGCGGTGAAATAGCTTCCATCCATCCTTTAGAAAGACAAACGAGACACATTTCTCAGCGATTTTTGATGCAGCCGGGATTGTTTCTGCTTCTGCAAAAATTTCAACTGCTCTCGAACCACCAGTGACCATTTCGCCGTTGCTTAGATCAATGGACCCATAGAAAACTCTTCCACCTTCCTTCGTAATCTTATCTTCCTCTATGACAATGGGGTGGCCTTTAGCTAAGTCTCTTCTGTTTGGATATCCCCTAGGAGCCACACATTTGACCACGGTGGCTGAGTCTCTAAATTCAAGTTTCACTTTGTTAAGCGACTGAGATATTATAGCTTCTGAAACCTCAACCAGGTCTGTTTCGAGTAGTGGTAATACGTTAACCGCTTCAGGATCTCCAAAGCGAGAGTAAAACTCTATTATTGTAGGGCCCCATAATGCTGTCAGCATCATTTGGCCGGCAATAACTCCCTTGTATGCTTCGCCTACCTCTTTTTCTATGGCTCTTACTGTTTGAGATACTATCTCAACGGATTCCTTATACTCCTCCTCAGAGATAAAGGGCAAAACCTCTCCGGGACCCGAGATGCTTCCCATGCCCCCCGTTTCAGGCCCTATATCCATCTCGTAAGCGTTTTTGTTGTCCTGTACTAGGGGAAGTGGCTTAACCACTCGTCCATCAGTAAAGCACTGAAGCGTGTATTCTGGCCCCTCCACTTTTTGCTCTATCAGGATCCGATCTTCAATATCCGTGTAGGGGCGCATGTGTTCCTCCACTATGCTCCTAACATGTTTTTTCTTGACTTCCTCTTTTTCTTTTTTCAAGTAAGCCTGCAGATCGGCGATCACCTTTACTCCCTTACCTCCCGCTTGCCTCGCTGGTTTAAGCGCTATGCTTTCAGCATACTCCTCAATATACGCTATAGCCTCATCAATATCCTTGAACGCCATAAAACGTAACCTACCCGGTATTTTGTACTTCCACATAAGGCGACGCATAAATGCCTTCGACATCTCTATCTCTGAAGGTCCTCTCTTAGCGCCGATACACGGTATTCCTCTTTCTTCGACTTCGTCTGCCACGCCACGAAACTGAGGCTCTTCTGGACCTATAAAAACGAAGTCTACCGAAAGTTGCTCAGCAAGTGACGCGACGAAGACGGGGTCTGTGGAATCGCCAAGTTTAACGTTACCCCCCGTATTTTCACAGATCCTAGCGATTCCAGGGTTCTTAAGCTTCATAACCGCAAATATTCTTGGATTATAAGTGCTTCTTGTCAGTGCGTCTGCTATAGCGTGCTCTCTAGCTCCTTCACCTACCAGAAGGATCTTCATATGCCTTCCTCCAGATACGGGTATTCTCCCGTGAAGCATCCCATGCAGAGTTTATCCTTAGGGAGCCCTATGGCCTTAATCATTCCCTCTAAGGATAACCATGCGAAAGTGTCTGCCCCCACGACTTTGCTCACTTCTTCCTCTGTGAGGTGAGCTGCTATTAACTCGTCCTTCTCTGGGACCTCTACTCCAAACGGGCAAGGAGATATAAGTCTTGAGCTTCCTATTCTTACATGCACCTCTTTTGCACCTATTCTGTTCCTCATCATGTTCACTATGTTCCTCGTCGTTGTTCCTCTCACCACGCTGTCGTCTATCAGGACAACACGCTTCCCCCTTATTGCTTGCCTAATGGGATTAAGTTTTAATTGAACGCCTACCAGTCTTTCAAACTGGGTCGGCCTTATAGCTGTCCTCATACCCCTACCGCTCCTCACAAATCCCATGTGGATCGGGATACCTGTAGCATTAGAGTACGCCATAGCAAATGGGATGGCTGTCTCAGGAACTCCTATTACTATGTCTGCGTCAACTGGGAATTCCTCTGCTAGGTATTCCCCGATCTTCATGCGAGCCTCGTATACCGATTTTCCGTTTATAATAGAGTCAGGCCTACAGAGGTAAACGTACTCGAAAGCACAGTACCTCTCTTTATCCCTAAAAGCACTCTTTCTTTCAATGGTGTACTGGTTAATTACGTATATTTCACCGGGTTTTATGTCCGCCTTCAGGTCAGCTCCTATAACGTCTATAGCGGCGCTCTCTGAAGCAATGGCACCGTGGTCGAACCCAAAGCTCCCAATGACTAGGGGTTTAACTCCTTTAGGGTCCCTTGCAACTATCATTTCTCCCTTATCCGTGAACGCGACCAGAGAATATGCTCCTCTCATTTTCTCCATAGCGCTCTCCATTGCTTCTAATGGGTCACTGTGCTTAAGCTCCTTCGCCAAAAGGCTAGCTACCGCTACGGCATCTTCCTCCGACTTAAACTTCCCCTCTACCAGTTCTTTATAGTTGAGGACTTTGCCATTGTAACCCAGAGCTACCTTAACGTCATCGTTAACGTAAACTGGCTGAATGTTCTCGTCAAATTGAGGATTAAGGGGGCTTACATGTCCTATTCCCGCCCACCCCTTTGCCTCATCCAAACTATTTTGAGTGAAGAAATTCTCGGCTAGCCCTTTTCCCTTAATAACCTTCATGTTTTTTCCATCAAAAACTGCCATTCCACATGTTTCCTGTCCTCTGTTCTGAAGCGCAACCAATCCGTAATATATGAATCTTGATACATTCCAGTTTTCGTCAAAAGCATATATCCCAATTACGCCGCACTTTTCCCTGTTCACCTTCTGCCTCCTCCAAGAGTTTTTTCCAAAAGTGTAACATCTATATTTTCTATCGGGTATTTCCCGTTTAGACACGCGAGGCAAAGCTCATTTTCCGGCAGCCCTATACCCTCAATTAATCCATCAATACTCATATAACCAAGTGAGTCCGCTCCTATAAATCGGCATATCTCCTCTACAGTGTAATTAGCGGCTACCAGCTCACGTCTCGTCGGGAAGTCAATTCCCATATAGCATGCCGCAATTATCGGTGGACAGCTAATCCTTACATGAACCTTTTTAGCGCCAGCTTTCTTCAACATGTACACTATCTGTTTAATAGTAGTAGACCTCACTATGGAATCATCAATGAGAACTATATCTCGCCCATCAACAACACTTTTCACGGGATTAAACTTCAAGCGAACTTGGTTCTCCCTGTAAGACTGGAGCGGCATAATAAACGTCCGCCACACATACCTGTTTTTCATCAATCCCTCAGCTATAGGTATCCCTGACTCCTCAGAGTAACCTGTAGCTGCACTTCTACCGGAATCGGGCACCGGGACAACTAGCTCCGCGTCTGCAGGATGCAACCTGTAAAGGATCCTTCCTAATCTTTCCCGGGCCATGTGAATGGGTATTCCGTCGAATACGCTGTCAGGCCTAGAGAAGTAAACAAACTCGAACATGCAACGTGCATGCCGCTCAAGCGTTACGGCTTTCTTCCTAGTAACTTCACCTTCACTCACCCTCACTATTTCTCCTGGTAAAATGTCGCTTTCAAATTCTCCTCCAAGTGTATCTATTGCCGCCGTTTCGGATGCCACCACGTAAATCTCTTTTTGAGATATAGTGCCTAAGCATAGTGGTTTGAAGCCCAGTGGGTCCCTAACAGCGTAAATTTCGCCTGAATCAGTTAAAAGGACCATTGAGTATGCTCCTTCAAGCTGTCTCATTGTGAGTGTGAGTGCATCCATGTAGTCTTCAACTTCGAGAAGGTTAGCTGCTAAGAGGCGAGCTATGACCTCGGTATCACTATCGGATGTGAACACATGCCCTTTTTCTTCAAGTTCTCTTCTTAGAGACAGAAAGTTTGATATCGTCCCATTGAAGGCTAGCGCAAAGTTCGCGTATGTTGAAGTGAAGTGGTAGGGCTGCGCGTTTTCTAAGTTGCTCTTCGACGTTGTGCTATACCTTACATGCCCTATAGCCACGTTGCCTATCAAGCGAGATAAAGTGTTTGCGGGGAACGCTTCGCTAACCAGTCCCAGCCCCTTATACCCTTTTATGCTCTTACCATTATAAACATAGATTCCCGCGGATTCTTGGCCTCTATGTTGGAGGGCGACTAAGCCATCAAAAGCGTACTTTGAAACCTGAATACTTTTATGAGAAGCTGAAAGGGCTATTACGCCGCAGCTTTCCTTAGCATCCCCAAACATTACCCCCACCCCATCTTAATAAAGCCTCTTTCCCACGCGTCAACTATATCATCTACCTCACACAGCAAAACTTTTTCTCCTTTAAATCTGATAAGGAACCTTCCATCATCTTTAACACGCCCAATACGGGATAACGCAACTTGATGCTTTCTTGCTAGCTTAAAGCATTCTTCAGCCATTTCACTACTTGTCGAAATAATAAACCTCGAATGGGACTCTGAAAAGAGAAGTTCATCCAGCCGCATTTCCTCCGCAGGAATAGTTGCAGCATCAACGTCAAGTCCCAAGCCACTTTTAATGCTCATCAATGCCAGCGCTACGGCAACGCCGCCTTTAGAGCAGTCATGGGCTGCCCTAATTAGCCTTCTTCTTGCAGCCTCTAAAACAAACTCTAATGTTTTTCTTTCTTGTTCAAATCTAGCGACAGGTGGTTTTCCGCCAGCAATACCATGAATAGCGTAATAATACTCTGAACCCCCTAGCTCCCTAAAAGTTTCCCCTACAATTAGAATTTCGTCTTCCGCCTCCTTGAACGGCATTGTCACTATGTTACTTAAAGGTTCAACCACTCCTAGCGCCACAACAACAGGTGAAGGCTTTACCGCTTTCCCTGTAACCTCGTCTTCATTATAGAAGCTCACGTTTCCTCCTACACATGGTATATTGAGCGCCCTACACATGTCTGCCATTCCTCGCACCACCTCTTTAAACTGCCAGAATACTTCTGGCTTCTCGGGGCTCCCAAAGTTGAGGCAATCCACCATGGCTATGGGTTCAGCTCCAACTGAAACTATGTTCCTGCAAGCCTCAGCTACAGCTCCCGCCCCTCCATTATACGGGTCAAGGTAGCAATGCTTGGAGTTGCAGTCACTTGCCACAGCAACTCCCTTGTCCTCTCCCAGGACCCTTAAGACCGCCGCGTCTCCATCACCACACTTCACCACACTTCTTATACCCACTTCGTGATCATACTGTCTGTAGACCCACTCTTTGCTCGCTATGTTCTCGGAGGAGAGAAGACTCGTTAAGGTCAAAGATAAATCTGAAGGCATAGGTGGTGGCTCAATCATAAGAAGCTCATCTAAGTACGCCGGTTTCTTTGCTTCACGGTTAATAGTAGGTGGGTCTGCCAGAATTTTTGTTGGTAAACGTGCAACGACCTCTCCGTCTGATTTAACCACGATTTCTTCTTCCTCAATCACTCTCCCTATAATACTCCACTGCAACTCGTACTTATCCATTATCGATGTCACTTTATCTATTCCCGCGGGATCAACGATAAAGAGCATTCTTTCCTGCGACTCAGATAACATTATTTCAAATGGAGTCATACCTGTTTCTCTAAGGTGAACTTTAGAGACATCTATTTCCATTCCTCGCCTTCCTTTATAGGCCATTTCTGACGAAGCGCAAGTAAGGCCTCCTCCTCCAAGATCTTTAAGTCCACGTACAAACCCTGTTCTGACAGCTTCTAATGTTGCTTCTATTAGCAGTTTTTTCGTAAAGGGGTCACCTACTTGTACCGAAGGTCTATCCTCCTCTGAATCCTCAGTCAGGCTTTTCGAGGCAAAAGTAACTCCGTGAATCCCATCTCTACCTGTAGCTCCTCCAACAAGCAAAACCAAGTCTCCAGGCCTATCAGCCCTAGCCAGCACCAACTCATTCCGCCTAGCCACACCGACGCACGCTACGTTCACCAGGCAGTTTCTCTCGAAGCTTTCATCAAACTCTATTTCTCCTGCAACTGTGGGAACCCCTATACAGTTACCGTAATCGCCTATGCCCTTAACAACATACCTGAGAAGCCACCTTGAATGAGGGCTCTTTAAAGAGCCGAAGCGCAACGGGTCAAGCAACGCTATCGGCCTAGCTCCCATACAAAGTATGTCTCTCACAATACCCCCTATACCTGTAGCTGCACCATTATAGGGATCAAGCGCTGAGGGGTGATTATGCGACTCTATTTTAAATACTGCTACATAGCCGCCTCCTATGTCGACGACGCCAGCGTCATAT
>JAHLWW010000004.1 GCA_019057715.1 Candidatus Jordarchaeum sp. JNZ_1113 | reverse complement strand
GAAAGGTTTGCGTCGTTAAAATGGAGGGGAGAACCCATTATGAGAAAGTAAGAAAACTTACTTATGAAGGGGGGGTTAGGGTTGCTGAGCTTTACGAATATTGAGAAGGGAGTGCAGAATGGGGGGGTGAAGCTTGTTTAGAGGCGTGATCGTGGTGAGCTTTGATTACAGGCTTGGACCTATTGTTGAGGCGATGTTCCCTGAGGGGGTTATCCCGAGGGATGCTGTGTGGAACTTTGCTCTGGATATTTGGATGAGCATATTTTCAAGAGAGGTGACTGAGGATTCAAACCAGAAAGTTTATGGCGACCTTGGAAGACTTGCTATTATCTCTTTCTGCGAGAATAGTGAAAACTATGCTCTAATTGCCCTGTTCGATGATGGGGACGGAGGAGCAGTTTGGCAACTTAAAGATGCATTGAAGGAAGTTATGAGTAGGGCGGTGGAAGCGCTTAAAAAGGGAAGTAGGAGTATCGACGTTGCCCGAAGCGTTTACGATGATATAAACGGACTGATCGCTGGGCCAAGAAAGTTTCCAGTTGAGGTATATGAGAGATTCAGGGAGATATATGACGCGCTAGGAAAAGTTTTGAGTGTTTTGAACGAAGTTAAAGATGACGAAGTAAAGGGTAAGCTGCTCAGCACAGTGTCGGAGCTGACGGACAAGATATCGGATCTTGCGCTCAACCTAGCCTTAACTTGGGGAGACAGAGACATTATAAGTGCGATTCTCCGTAGAGCGGAAGGTAAGAGCTAAAATGGAGGAGGAGCATTGCGCCCATCGGAGCTTCAATGCTTCCAGAGGAGGATTGTGCTGAGAGATGGGTCAAGGGTTTTGATCAGGGCTTTGACGCCGGCGGACGCGGCAAAACTCTTGAAGTTTTACAGTTCGTTGTCGACGGAGACGAGTTACCTGCGCTTCCTCAACTATAGGCCTTCCTCAAGCTGGGTGCTGGAAGGACTTGCCAACGTCAACTTCGAGGATAATGTTGCCCTTGGAGCCTTCACTGAGAAAGGGGAGTTAATAGGTGACGCGAGGTTCTCGCTCGACAGGAAGACGGGGAGGGCTGAAATAGGAATAGTGGTTGCTGACGAGTGGCAGGGGAGAGGGCTAGGGCTGAACATGATCCAGACGCTGGGCTATATAGCCTTGAGAATGGGTGTTAAAACGCTCTACGCCACAGTATCCCCGGTCAACTATCTTGTGGCCGCAGCCCTGAAGAGCGCGGGTTTCAGAAGAGTCAGAACGGCGCTACTAGAGGAAAGGATTTTTGAAGCAGATCTCTAGCGAAGTTTGAACTCTGTAAAACTAGAACGACGAGTTTCCAAAAAATCGCAATTCTAAAAGAAAAAACTTAAGAGTTTAAAGATATCAACTTAACTTCAAGGGTTTGGAGTGGAGGCGCTCGCTTGAGTTCAGGCGTCGAGGTAAGGTTTCAAGTTCAGTGTCGGGGGGGTTATGCTTCTCAAGTTCGATTATGTTGTGGGACCACTGGTGGAGAAAATTTTCCCTAAAGGCATCATAAATGAAGAGTTATTGTGGAATATTGCTCTTGACATGTGGATGACTATGGGGTCTAAAAGCATGGAGAAAGGGTACAGCACGATAGTTTTCCTCAGGGATTTTGGAATGTTCGCCTGCTTGGTTTCAGGAGGCCATGATGAAGCGCCATACGCCATGGCAGCTCTTTTTCGACCCAGAGGGTGTAAGCGGGTTTTGGAGCATCAAGGAGGAAGTGATTAGCGTTCTCCTTGATCACATTGAAAGAGTTAAGAGAGGAGAGGACGCTGAAAAAGTGGTTAGGGAAGCTTACGACACAATAGTTAAAACCACGTTGGGTTTAACGAGGGCGGAAGCCTCTAGCTCTTTCCTACATGAGACAACAGATTTCATCACGAGGCTGGTGTCTCATGTTCAAAAAGCAGGCAAATTGGGCGGTGAACTAAAGGCGCTCCTGAAAAACTACGTGGAGCGGCTTGCAGACGAAGCAAGCAGAGCGGGCGCAGATGAAGTTCTCAAAGGAATTCTTAAGTTAAAGCTTATCCTAGAGACATAAAAACAGGAAAATTAATGTTTATTAAGAAAAACTCTAATTTTCTAAGATTTCCCAGCAAAAAATTTACGCTTTTCATATGAATTACTTCTTATTTTCGCCTGTTTTTACTCAATTTATTTTAATAATTTGGTTTAAAAATTATATTTTTTATAATAATGATTGCGATATCTCTTTATCGCAATAGCTTCCCCCAAAAAACTTATATTAACAGAGAAACCTTAAGAATTAACAGGAAACCCCGCGGGGACTAGGAATGATACATAACGTTTACATTATGAGGAGGAGCGGCGAGTGCCTGATAAGCCGAAAGTATGGTAGTCTCGAGGCGGATGATGACCTCGTCACAGGATTCCTCAGCGCCATACTCAACTTCGGAGAGCAGATCGACGGAGAGCGAGTTGAAAGTATAGTAATGGGCAACAAGAAGTTCGTCTACACAGCTATGAACGACATCATATTTATAGCATACGCAGACAAGGATGACCCAGTTAAGGAAAGCTTAGAGCTCATAGGGCAAAAGTTCATGGAGAAGTACGGTGAAGCGCTCAGAGAATGGAAGGGAGATAAAAGCATTTTCGAGGATTTCATGAAAACTATGGATGAAGTACTGGGCGAAGAGGGAAGAGGCAGAGACATGAAGATGGATGACGTATTTGAGAAGCTAAAGAAAGGCGCGATATCAGCAACGGAAGCATCACAACAACTCGTCGATTTCTTCCTCAAAAAAGTCAAAGGAAGCAAATAAGAGAAGAAGAGAAGGCGAATATGGAGGAATCCAGCCACCATAGTGGAAATTTTCACGTTTTAGTATCCTAAAGTAGTATTCTGAAGGTTGTTTATTTTTGTGGTTAAATTCGGGTTAAATTCGTTTTATGGATTCTGTTAGAATAGTTTTAGGAGTTTTTCTTTTGTTGTTGTTAACTCCGTTATGATTAATCCCATGTTGGTGTCTGGTCTGGCGACCGCGGCGAGAAGGTGCTTGTCATCTACTCCCATTATCACTATTGTTCCCGCTTTGCCGCTCACCATGATGCGTTGAATGTTTCCCAGGGTTAGTTCTTTGACCGCTCTGGCTCCTATGTTGTAGATGGCGGCGCCCATTGCTGCGATAAGCCCCTCGTCTCCATGTTTTATTGCTGATGCTAGAACGAGACCGTCTTTCCTGATGACTGCTGATGCTTCTATGTCTGGGTCAGATGCCTCCATTTCTTCTAATGCGTTTACCAGCTTTTCTTTAAGAGCCTTCATGTTCATCATCCTTTAAACCGGCGTTCAATAAAACTTGAAGTGTTTTATATTTAAATTTTTCGTATTGTTATGCGATTTTAACAATAACTTGCTTTATGTATTGCGGATTTTTCATTTCACCTACCCTTTAGGCGCCTAACATACTCCCTCACTCTTCCCGGAACATCCTCGTTCTGGATGCATATCCTCTGAGCTAAAGCCGTGTAGTTGAGCAGCGTCTCCATGTCTACGTCAAAGCTTAAGTTCAGTATTTTTTTGGAGAGGATGACGGCGAGGGAACTGTTCATCATTATTGCCTTAGCCGTGGCGAGAACCTCCTCTTCAAGCTTGCCGGAAGGGACAACTTTGTTAACTAGGCCTATCCTTTCAGCCTCACGAGCGTCTATTAGCTTAGCTGTCATCACCAGCTCCTTGGCTTTTCCTAAGCCCACTATGCGAGGGAGCCTCTGGCAGCCTGCTAGGTCCGGCACTATCCCAACGGCGACTTCCGGGAGTCCGAAGATGGCGTTTTCAGATGCTATTCTTAAGTCGCATACGAGGGTTAACTCTAGGCCGCCGCCTAAGGCTGGCCCATTGATGGCCGCTATCACTGGCTTCTCTGATGACTCGATCTGGCTGTAGATTCCCTGGGCGAGCCTTGTCGCCTCATACAGTTCGCTTAAGCCCATTTTTCCGAGCTCCTCGAGGAGGCTGAAGTCCATTCCCGAGGAAAAGGCTTTCCCAGCGCCAGTCAGAACAATCGTTCTCACGTCCTCATCGCGCCCGGCAATTTTGAATGCTTCGGCCAGCTCCATTAGCATCTTGGAGTTTATGGCGTTCAGCACTTCAGGCCTATTAAGAACTATCCTCGCTATGCCTTCACTTTTTTCGTAAGAAACAGTCTCAAATTTCAAGCTAATCCCTCCAACACTAGCTAAGTTTTCCGCTGAAAGGGTATAAGGCTTTCTAGTAGAACTCTTTATCTAAAGGATGGAATAACTTGAAGTATGAGAGAGGTTGCCTCGACAGCTTCACAACTTGGCGGGCGAGCCTCTTGATCGTCTTCTTGGAGTGAGACAGGTATGGAAGAATGGGGCGTGTCCCTTTCATTTTGACGATGTATGCAAGGACATTTATCGCGGCAACCCTTAAACGGGGGTTATCTGAAAGGAGCGCCAGTTTCATAATGGGCTTAACCACTCTCTCGTCCCCTATGCGGGCCGCTAGTCCCAAGTGTTCCACTGTAAAGTCACCTTTCTCCAATGCTGAAACGATTATGTCGTTAGCTCTATCATCTCCGAGGTCCACGAGAGCCATTAGTGCTGCCGTGGAAAGCTGCCTGTCTCCTGAAACTCTCTGAAGAAAGCTCCATACTAGGTCTGCCGCCTTCTCGTCCCTCAGCACGCCGAGAACTACACATGCCTGAGCCTTAACGCTGTCCGGAAGCTCGTCAAAAACGCTTATGATATTCTCGGTCACTGGTAATCCGTTCTCCAAGCCGAGCTTTCCTAAGGCTACCAGTAGGTCGCCGCTAACCTTCTCGTATGATGGCTCTCTCAGCAGCGAGAGAATCTTTTCCCGTATTTCACTGTTCCTGGCGAGCTCCGCAAGTTTGGACACCGCTTCAAGCCTAGCGAGACCCCTCGCCTCAGATATTAGGGGGAGAAGCTCATCAATTGAGGAAGCCTTTGAGATCGAGGAAATAAGGGCGCCTTCACCCTTTTCAGGAGAGGCTTAAGTGCTAAGGCGGCTTCTAGCTCAGACTTAAACCATGGGAGAAGAAGGCTTCTTAAAGCCACGTAGGGACTTATGGATAACTGTGACTCTGCGGCTTCCACCTGCACCACACTCCAATAGCCTTTAAAGGACTAAATTTCGGATTCCTGTTTGGTTGCCAGCCTTGAAAAGGTTTCCTTGCCTCTGATAAAATTTACCGGTTTCGCCTTTTTCCTTCCAGTATGGCCATGCCGAGTTCTGCCGCTCTGTTGAATGGTTCTTCCCACTTCTCCCTCAGTTTGACTGTTATTGCATTTGCTGGGCATGTTGTGGCGCATAAGCCGCATCCGAGGCATCTTTCCTCGTTAACTATCGCTGTCTCCTCAAGAGTTATCGCCCCAACAGGACACCTCTCAATGCATGTCCCGCACCCTATGCAGGAGTCTTGGTCAACTACAGACCGGAATATTGCGTTGATGTACTTGTGAACCTCATAACCCTTCTTCGTTATTCCTTTGAGGGAAGCGCAACAACAAGGGCAACAATTGCACACGTTTGAAAGATGCTTCGCGTTCACTGAAGCGTGAACCAGCCCCGCCTCGTCGGCCTCCCTTATTATCCTCACAGCTTCGTCGGGCTTTACCTCCTCCGCCCACCCGTTCTCAATGTAGTACTCTGCTGCGACGCCGAAGCTAAGGCAGGTTTCAATCGGGTAATCGCACCCCTCACCATTAAGCCTAGCCTCCTTCCTGCAAATGCACTCCGTCACGGCAGCCACACGGGCGCCCCTCACCAACTCCTCCAGTTTAAGGTAGGGGAGAAGCACGGTGCCAGCAGCTATCTTTTCCTCCAGCGGGAGAACCTTGAATCCCGGAACGTTGCTCGCCCCCATCTCATCCACATAGGCAGTCTCGTAGTACTCCTTGAATAGGCGCGCTAGCTCTTCGTCGATCTTCTTCACCGAATACTCGTAAAGGCCTATCATGAATGGGGCTGCGTTATAGAATACTTTGCCCTCCCGCCTAATGCGGAACACAAGCCCCTTTCTCGACATCGACTCAAGCATCCCTGCAAGGTCTTTCTCGTCTATACCGGTGCGCCCAGCTATCTGAGAGACTTCCTCAGGAAAAGGTGAAAGAAGAACGAAGAGGCGCGCCTCATCCTCGCTAAAAAGCCTCCTGAGGATCTTTAACTCCACACCGCCGGGAGTGGCTGGGAGACCTAGAGGAAACTTGTCCAGAAACTCACGTAGCTTCACATAAACATTATCAGACAAGGCAACCACCAGACTCAAGAAAAATAGAAAAAGGGTATTTAATAATTCCGAAAAGAATTATTCTTCCACGTTAACCTCGGTGATACGCCGAAAAAGCATTCCTACTTTGCGTTCAAACGATTCAAGTTGTCTCCTCACATATTTGCCACTTCACTCATGCTAGGTCACATGTTTGAGATAAATTTAACTCACACGCTGTTTTCCGGTGTTATTTTTCTTTGCGACGTTTCTTTTGGTGTGCTTTAAGTGGTTTGTGTGTTTGGTGGGGTTTTGGTGAGTTTTGCGTTTGGTTTATTTGTGGTGGGTTTTTGCTGGTTCTCCTGGTGGGGATATCCATCCCTTGGCGGCTCCTGCTCTGAGCCCTGCTTCAAGAACTGACTCCGCTCCATCCATGTCTACTAGGGCGATTATGCTTCCCCCCATTCCAGCCCCTGAAAGCTTGGCCCCATAGGCTCCAGCCTCGAGAACCGCACCCCTTATTTTCTCGAGCGCCGGGTGACTCACCTCGTAAAGGTCCCTCAGAAGCTCATGCTGATAATTAACAACCCAACCCAAAGCCTCCATCCTGGGCAACCCTCTGACTTTGTCGAGAAGCTCGTCTCCATCAGGCGGCAGAGGTTCTCCTTTGAGTAGATTCACCGCTATTCTTGTGGAGGAATGCATTTTTAGGGTGAAAATTATGCGCTTTGCGGCGGTCTCGCCTATCCCTTTAAGGTATGGTTCGAGTTCTCCTACTGAGATCTCCTCCCACTTCGGCTCAAAGTACCTGTAACCCAGTTTGGCCTTGACGTTTTCTGGGAGGCTCATTTCCATTAGGGCTTTAAGACCCTCATCTATTTCTCTTTGCCTCTTGGGATGTATTGCTGCCGTGGAGTGCCTTATGCCCGAGTCGAATACCGTGAAGAGTAGTTCATTAGAGGGGAGACGCTCAACCCTGAATGGCGGCTTACATTCAAGTAGGATTATTCCACCAAAGGCTGAACCATACTGGTCTAGGCGGCCACACGGGATCCCCATTTCGTCGTGCTCCGCCACGTATGCTAGCTCCGCCACCTCACGCGTTGAAAGTCCCAGGCCGTAAAGCTCGTTTAGAAGCGTTAAGAATGACACTTCTAGGGCTGCGCTGCTCGACAGCCCTGAACCCATAGGGATCTCGCTTTCAACCCAAACTTCAGCGCCATCAGCGCCTTCCAGGAATCCTCTTTTCGCTAAAACGTTGACCACTGCTCGAAAGTAGTCGCCGAACCATCCTCCTCCCACAAGAGGGCTTCCAGCGTGAAAGGAATCAATGAACCGTTCACCAGAGTCTTTCATGTTTAACGACGCCACCTTAAAATCTGGGGTGTCTCTCAGCCTGCCAGATACATATGTCCTAAGTGTGATTGCTACGGGAACGACAGGCAACCCCTTATAGTCTTGGTGAGTGTTCAGGAAGTCTGCTCTTCCCGGGGCGGACGCCAGAACCCATCCTTCACCCTTGGGCAGCCTCACATTACTTCTCCTCTCGACTTTTATAGCAGTATGAAGACTTGTAAAGTGTTATAAGTAAGTTTTTTGGAGGTTGAAAAGAGAGCTGGATGAGTAGATGATGCCGTGGGGTGTCAAGTGTGCAGGAGCTAAGGTGGAACCCCGTTTTGGGCGAGTGGGTCATTGTTGCTTCTCACAGGAAAGAACGTCCCGTTGACAGTGTTGAAAAGAGGCGATGTCCTTTCTGCCCCGGGAGCCCTGAAGTTGAAGGCGAATGGGAGGTTTTGAGCTTACCTAACAGGTTTCCGTCCCTTGTGCCAAACCCGCCGAAGCCAACTAGGCACAGGTTTTACAGGACTAAGCCGGCTAGAGGCGTGTGCGAGGTCATATTGGAGACAAGGGAACACGAAGGGGACTTGTGCGACCTCACGCTGGAGAGGGTGAAGAAGGTTGTCGACCTTTACGCTGAAAGGTACAGCGAGCTGGGAAAGCTGAGTTACGTTAAGTACGTGTTTATATTTAGGAATAAGGGGGAGGTTATAGGGGTTACCCTTCACCATCCACACTCCCAGCTCTATGCGCTTCCCTTCATACCTCCAGTAGTAGCTAGAGAGCTTAAGTCGAGCAAGCGTCACTACGGAGAAAAGGGGGAGTGCTTGTTCTGCAGAATTATGAAGGTTGAAGAGGAGGATGCAGTAAGGGTTGTTTACGAAAACAACGACTTCATTTGCTTTCTTCCTTTCTACGCTAAGTGGCCTTACGAGCTCCACGTCTACCCGAAGAGACACGTCCAGTCGCTTCCAGAATTAACTGAGAATGAGAGGTTCTGGCTTGCGGATGCGCTCAGAACAGTCACGGCAACTTATAATGGTCTTTTCGACTTCTCAATGCCCTACATAATGTCAATACACCAGAAGCCGACTGATGGGAAAAGCTACGATTATTACCATCTTCACGTCGAGTTCTATCCTCCCTACCGTAGCAGGGATAAGCTCAAATACCCGGCGGGAATAGAGAGAGGGGCAGGAACATGGACGTACGACGCGACGCCGGAAGAAAAGGCTGAAGAGCTGAGAAGAGCAGCGCGAAAAGTAGAAGCTGGGAAAACAAATACTATAAAGTTAATTAATGGGAACGTTTAAGTGTGGTGTTGATATGAGTGATGAGGGGGCTAGGGTGAGTTTGCTTGATGGGGTTTGTCTCGCCGTAGCTGACGAGGTGAGGGGGCCAATTTGTGTTCACAGTTTAGGGTTGAGTTCTAAGCTCGCTGACCGGGCTACTATGAAGGCGCTGATAGGGACTATCTCTGTTGGAACCCGCTTAGCTGAGGAGGAAATATCCATAGTTCCGTTGCAGGATGAGGGAAAGAGTATTTTTTCCTATGTTTTCCCCTACGAGGACAGGACTGCTAGAGGTGGCGCAAGGGTCCTCTCAATAATGCTTGTGACTGACAAGAAGAACACGGCCTTCCTCTATAGGTTCGCGCCAGTAATATATGACAAGGTTAGGAAAGTTGCTGAGGAGATCAAGCCATACTACAAGCCACCCCTCTACTTTGAGGAGGCAGGACTAAGAAAGCTTGGCGAGCTTATGGAGATAGACGTATCCATGGTGACGCCACTTAAACTCAAAGAGTACCTCATACAGTTTTACCTTTCACGTTCCGACGAAAGAAGGAGAAGTCTTCTGGCGAGGACGGTGAGCATAGCGAGGGGAATCACGCTTAGCGGCGAAAAGGTGGACTTAGCCGGACTTGGAAAGGACGGAAAGCCAATATGGGTTCTGATGACAACCAACATTATTACGGGAGGACCTGAAAAGCTCATCGAGTGTTATAAGACAGTTAAGGAGCTTAGAGAGAGAAATCCGTGGGTGGAAGTCTTCTTCCTCTTAGACGAGTTGAGGTACTCTGGAACAGTGGCGTTGCCGGACATAGAACTCGACAAGACCGAAAACGTTGGTGTAAGCCTAGACAGCGACGGCAGGGTGAGGCTAATAGGACTAGGAGAAAGGGGGAAGCTTCTCTGGCTTTTCATTCCGGTGAAGCTCATAACAAGCCCGAAGGAGCAGGAGGAGGAAAGAAGGAAAATTTACGAGAAAAAAATGGATAACCCTGACGTCGAGGCAGTCTTCACACTCTGCGAAATCTTTTCGGATACCGAGGTGAAGATACCTGAGGAAGCACAGGAGCCAGGAGTGAAAATAACGCTAGTAAAAAAGAAGATCGGATTAAGAGAGAAGTACAAGAAAGTGATAGAGAAGCTGAGGGGTGGAGACTAGCCCGCTCACCTCAAAACCTGGATGGATGAAGCCTTAAAAACAACGTGAACTTTTTCTCCCTCTCTCAATTTCATATCTTCGACAGATGCTTTCGTCGCCAGCGCCTCAACTCGTAGTCCTCCGATAGAAGCGAAAACTCTCACTAGTGGTCCTTGAAATGACATGTCCACTACTGTTGCCTCTAGAACGTTACGTGCACTGGTCTCTGGCTTAGCTTTAGCCAAGATCACGTCCTCCGGCCTCACTAAAAAATTAACCATTCCCCCCACCTGTAGGTCTGGACTGTAGGGTATTAAGAGCCTGTAGCCCTCAACACTCACAAGTGTGACTCCATTCTCCCTGTCATGCGACTCAATCCGCCCTGAGAAAACGTTTCCGAGACTCATGAAGGACGCAACAAATGGGCTTTGGGGGTGTTCCATTAGCTCCCTCAAGCTTCCCGCTTGCTCTATGGCTCCATCTCTCATAACGGCAACCCTGTCAGCTAGGATATGTGCGTCCACTTGATCGTGTGTAACGTAAATCATCGTCATCCCGGTATTCCTGTGAATCCTGAGCAGTAGCTCCCTTGCTGATCTTCTAGTCTGAGGGTCAAGGTTACTTAGAGGCTCGTCCAATAAGAGGACACGCGGCTCCGTAACCAGAGTCCTAGCGAGGGAAACTCTCTGCTTCTCGCCTCCACTGAGAGAAGACGGCATTCTATCTTCAAGTCCTTCAAGGCCAAGTTCCCTCATAACCTCTTTAACCCTCCTAGCGGCTTCACTACCTCTCACCCCGCGCATTTTTAAGCCGTAAAGAATGTTCTCTAACACCGTCATGTGAGGGAAAAGAGCAAAGTCTTGAAAGACCATACTTATATTTCTCTTCTCCGGCGGTAGACTGTCCACGCATTTCCCATCAAGGAAAACATGTCCTCTGTCTTGTTTCGTTAGCCCAGCGATCACGTTAAGGAGCGTTGTTTTGCCACACCCCGTAGGTCCAAGCACAACGAAGAATTCTCCCTCATCAACCTCAAGGTTCACATCCCTGAGCGCCTGAATAACCCTTCTCTTCCCTCTCAGCAACATTGCTAGGGGAGTTGGGAGAGAATACGATTTCCATACAGACTCAAGTCTCAGCGCCATTAAAGCTCACCTCTCGATTAGAAGTCTTACAACGAGTAAAACAACAGAGGACACGGCGAGGAGCAATATGGCTGCGGCGATGCTCGGGTATATTCCCCCAGCCCAGAACTTCCAGTATATGGCCGTCGTCAGCGTGTAGCTCTGACCCGGGACGTTACTTGAGACCATTATGGTTGCACCGAACTCGCCCATGGCCCTAGCCCACATCATAGCCCAGCCAGCAGCTAGCCCTCTAGTTGAAAGGGGAAGAGTGACCGAGCGGAAAACCTTGAAGGGAGATGCGCCCAGGCTCCTCGCGGCTAGCTCGAGGTCCACTGGTACCTCCTCGAAGGAGGCTATGGCTGAGCGAATAAAGAAGGGGGAGGCGACGAATGTTTGAGCCAGTATTATTCCGCGCCAAGTAAACACGAGTTCCCACCCGGCCTGCCTCAGGAAGGATCCTAGCGGAGTGTTTGGTCCAAGCAGAAGTATCAGGCTTATTCCAGCCACGACGGGAGGAAGAACCATTGGGAGCTCCACGAGCGTCTTAAGTATTCGTCTCCCCGGGAAATCGTAACGGGCCAGCAGGTAAGCCAAGGGGAGACCAAGACAAATGCAGATCATGCTTGAGACGCCGGAGGTTATAAGGCTGACCCTTAACGCATCCAGCAAAACTTCGTCTTGGAAGGCTATTAGCATGGGGTTTCCGGAGTAAAGTTGAAGCTCAGCTAATAAGGCCTCGAAGTCACCTGAAGCTAAGGAGCTATAAAATCTCTGAAAGGCTCCGGGATCTGCGTATGACGGGTTAATTGAGGAATAGATGAGCGTTCCGAGGGGGGCGAGGAACATGAATATGAGAAATGACAGCCCCAACGCGGCCATCGAAACCGGGAAAAGGGGGAAAGCCCCTCTGGCGTGCTTAGCTTCGTCGTTTCTCGGCTGCAAGGTTTAACCCTCCATGCAAACTTCTCTTATCTGGGGGGGTGTCGATGCCGTGTCGCCCATGAGTATGGGGGGGTAAACGGGTGGTTGGCTGTTCCTCTCCATGATGGAAGCCCCTTTAGTTAGTATGAAGCGTAGGAAAACAGTAGCCCAGTAAGAGTTTTCTGCGGTGGTGGGGATGGAGGCAGCGTATGAGATTGATGAGCCGCGGTAAGTTCTCCCGCTCTCCGTTGTTATGGTGAAGCGCGAGTACCACTCGTTAAACTCGCTGTATGGGACGCCTAGACTCACGTTCCCGGGCAATCTTATGTAGGGAAGACCGAACTGCTCCGCCAGGGAGAGGTATGTCCAGCCCGCGTCAATTTGCCCTGTCTGGAGGGCTACCATCAAGTCGAACTCTTTCGCTGCCACGAAAACGTTGCTGGGATTGGAGAGGTACAGAGTTTTAATTATGCCCATTTCAGGATACCCCGGGAACTCGTCTCTGTGCTCTGGGTAGTATGCATCGCATATGTTAAAGACTATGAGCGTCCTGTAACCGCAAGGGTCGCTGTCAGGATTCGCCCTACCCCACTTCTTCACCTGATTTGGGTCAGCTAGCTTCCAATACCAGTTTTTCTCGTTAAGCCCAGCCGGGTTTCCGGGTGCCAGCGCGAGCACTATCTCGTTCCTAGCGAAGACAGCCCACCACTCACAGTAACGCTTCATAGATCTAGGAGCGTAGCTTTCAGCCAGCTCGTCCTCTATCACTTTGTAGTCTGAGACAAGGATCAAGTCGCACCGTGCCCCAGCCTTCACAAGGCGAGCACACTCTAGGGACCCGTGAGCTGATATGCGGATTTCCACATATGGGTGCTCTGCCCTGAAAGCCTCGGCGAGCTCACTCACTATTTTGCTCAAGCTTCCCGCGCAGAGCACATGGATCTCTACGCGGCCCGCTGACGAGACGCCCAAATAGTGCTCTTGCATGTAAAAGCCGTATAGGGAGAAAATCGCTAGGATCATTACTAAGGCTGCGAATGCTGTGGTAGGCTTACACCAGCGTCGAGGCATCATGTCACCCCGTTATGAATAACAATACATAACGGAACTGCTTCCTCCTAAAAAACTTATGGCTCCCACAAGAAAAAGTAAACAGTAATGAACGGCCAACCACCAACATTTTTTCGCTTTCAAGACAAAGCGTGAACTCGTTGCCTAGCATTTCACCAAGACGATTAACTATTTTATTTTTAAAGTAAAAAGATGGGTTCACCCAGCTCTCTTCCAAGAGTACCCGGAGCAAGGAAAGCGATTTGGAGGAGAAATCAAGTTACCTATAAAAAAAGGATACTACTGTATCTGTGTTAAGTTTGTTGGATCATTAGGCGGCTTGTTCATAGTTCATGCACTCTTTCTTCCTCGATTTTTTCCAGCAACTTTCGTAGTTCCCCGTTGTCTTTCCTTCCTAGGCGGCATATGAAGGATAGCTCGTGGGCTTTGAGGATGTCGGACTTAGTTATGATGCCCAGTATTTTCGCCGTGTTGTTTCTGTCTACTACAGGAACTCTGCTTATGCCATGCTCAGTCATTCTATCAAGTACCTGCCTAAGTGGCTCGTCAGGGTAGGCGACCACCAGCTTTCTACTCATGACGTCTTCTATTTTGCAATCTTTTTTGCCTTCTTTCATTGCCTTGATCACGTCCTTGAAGGTTACTATTCCGACCAGTTTCCCCTCGCTGCTAACCACGGGGTATCCTGTGTGCCCGGTTTGTTCTATTATCTCCAGCACTTGGAACGTGCGAATGTTCGGGTTAAGCGTGGTTACATTGGTGCTCATTATTTCCCCAGCTTTAATGTAGTCGAGAAGGTCCTTTCTCAGTTCAAGGGAGACATCTATACCATTCCTAAAGAGGCCCATTGTGTATATGCTTTCTTTCATCACGAAGCGGCTTACGAAGTAGCTCGTCACGCACCCAGCTATCAGAGGGAGTGCCATCATGTAATTTTTCATCATTTCAACAGGCATTATTACTCCTGTTAGGGGGGCCCGGCAGGCTGCAGCCAGCATCGCGGCCATTCCGACTACAGCGTAAAGCGTTGACTCAGAAACAAGCGAGGGAGCTAGCGTGTTTATTATTAGCCCGAAGGCTCCGCCGAACATGGCGCCGATGAACATTGACGGTATGAATACGCCGCCGCTTCCTCCGCTTCCCAGTGTTAGCCCGCATGTTAATATTTTGAGAGCGCCTAGAATGAGAAGCATTTCGACTGCTATTCTGCCTGAAAGAGCGCTCTTTATGACCCATACTCCTTCTCCTCCAACGTGTGGGAGAAAATAAATTATGATTCCTACGAGTGCACCACCTAGCATGGGCTTCACGTAGCCGGAGAGATTTACGTGGTTGAGGATATCTTCTATCTTGAAGAAGCCCTTAACCCATAGGACGCTTAGCAGCCCTACTATGCTTCCTAGGATGAAGCAGAAGAAAACTTCGTGGTGATAATAGGTGAGTGGCGGAGGCTTGAAAAGGGGGCTGTCTCCCATCACAGCGATCGACAGAGCCGTGGCTACGGTAGAGGACAAGAGGACGGGTATGACCGCGGGGAACTCAAAGCCTTGATGTACTACTTCGAGCCCGAAGAGGGCGCCGCCTATAGGGGCGTTGAACATTGCGCTGAGGCCAGCTGCGGCTCCACATACGACAAGTAACTTCTTGTGCTCAACGTCAAGTTTGAACAGCCTCGCAACGGTCGAAGCGAAGCCAGCGGATATGTAGATTATCGGTCCTTCAGTCCCAGCGCTCCCCCCGGAACCTATGGTGAGGGATGTTGCGAGGGTTGTCGTTAAGGGAGCTCTGCTATTTATGTCTCCTGACCCGATAGAAACTGCTTTCATCGTTTCAGCTACACCGTCGCGCCCCCCTGACTCAGGTGTAAACTTGTGTGTTATGAGCCACGCAGTGAAGCCACCTATCGCCGGCAACGCTACTATCCAGTGTCGGCCGAATGTTTGAGGCAGAAGCATGAAAATTTCGGTTAAATAGTCGATGGCGTGACGTAACGCTATGGCTCCGAGGCCACCTAGCACGCCAATTATAACTGACAGTAAGAATATTTTTAGGCGGAGGCGGGAGACATTGGATCGAGTTCCGCTTCTTAAGAAGCGGATGCGGGAGTAAAACTCGCGAATATCACTTTTAATTTTAGAGGTAAGCGTGATGCGTAGCGAGCCCTTGGACATGTCATCGCTCTCCCCGCCACTCTGCTCCGCGTCAGTCTCCAAGAAAAATCGCTCCTTGAACACCTTTTATTTAGAAATGGGAATTCAACTCCCTTAAAAGGTTTCTTATGACTTAAAGGCTCATCTTGTTTAACGGGTTCTTTCTTGTTACTCGTCGAAGGTTATTTTTCTTGCACTTTCACGAAGAGAAGTGGTGACGGTGCTTCCTGTGTTTTCCCTGCTATAAGCTGGCGAGACTAGTTTTTAGGTTTAGGTATGAAAAAGATTAAAAGTTGTAATTTCGAGAGACTGGTTTCTGGAGGGTTGAGCTTTGCTGATGTTTACTCCTGGACCTACTGAGGTTCCCTTGAGGGTTCTTAGAGCAATGATGAGGGAGCTACAGAACCCCGACTTGGATGAAGACTTCGCTAGGTTTTATGGTGAGCTCTGCGAAAAGCTGAGGAAGATAATGAATACCAAAAGTGACGTCATTGTTCATTCAGGGGAGGCGATCATGGGGCTTGAGTCCGCTGTTATGAGCCTCGTCGAGCCGGGGGAGAAGGTTTTAACAATGACTTCAGGGGTCTACGGGGATGGATTCATAGACTTCGTAATGGCGTATGGGGGTACGCCCGTCGAGGTGAGGGTTGATTACGACGACATTATTCACCCAGAGGAAGTTGACAGGGTTCTGGAGCGGGAGAAAGACGTGGGGATTGCGACTCTTGTGCACTGTGAAACACCAAGCGGGACGCTTAACCCGCTGGAGGAGATAGGGAAGATCTGCAGAGAGCATGACGTGGTGTTAGTTGTTGACGCAGTGAGCAGCGTGGGGGGTGTGCCCGTTGAGGTCGACAGATGGGGGGTTGACGTCTGCATAGTTGGCTCCCAAAAGTGCCTAAGCGCGCCACCCGGGATCGGAGTAATGTCCATAAGTAAGAGGGCATGGGAAAAGATTGAGGAGCGGAGGGGGAGGGTGAGGGGCTTCTACCTGAATCTTTTAAATTGGCGGGATTGGTGGTTTGAGAAGAGAGTTTTCCCCTATACTCACTCCGTTTCTTTGCTTTACGCTCTCGACGAGGCATGCAACATGCTCTTGGAGGAGGGGTTGGGGAACGTTTTCAGAAGGCATGGCTTGGTGGCGGAGGCTACACGTGAGGGGATCAAGGCGATGGGGTTGAAGCTTTTCCCCAGGAAAGAAGAGTACTGCTCCAATACGGTTACCGCCGTCGAGACGCCGAAGGGGTTGAACGAGGAGGAACTAAGAAGACGCTTGAAAGAACATTACGGTATCATGATAGCTGGGAGCTGGGGTAAGCTGGCAGGGAAAGTGTTCAGGCTTGGGCACATGGGTTACAACGCGCAACCCGAAAAGGTCTTGCAAGTGCTCTTAGCTCTTTCCAGATGCTTGTCAGACATGGGATTTCCCTCAAAGACCTGGGAAGCGCTGAGCGCCGCTGAAGACGCACTACGCACGAACAGATAGCGTGATGCGTCTTTCATCGGGGTGGCTGAAGTCTCAAGTAGGTTACCTTTCGGCTAGGTGAGCGCTCTGCGAGCATGCGTAGAAATAGTAACATGTCCTTTGCTTCAAGCGTTACGCCTGCAGCTTTGACGTGTCCTCCCCCGCCCAGTGGCTCAGCTATTCTTCTAGCATCCGTGCTGCTATTTTCATTAACTCTTATTGATACCTTGAGCCTCCTCGGGCTATTAGGGTCACTGTACGCTACGGCAACGGTGTCGCAACCCCTAGCTAGCAACTTGTGAGCTATGTCCTTCGCAGCATAGTAAGGAATGGTGCCTTCTTCATCCACGAATACGAATAATCCCTTAGGGTTTTCAATGGACTCCGCTACCTCGCTGAGCCACTCGTCCAGCTTTTCTATATCCTTCAGCTTCGCATACTGCTCTCTGAACCACTCGTCCTCTATGAAGGCTGCTCCCTTCTCCGCTAGAAGCTTGGCGAGCCTTACTCTGCCCTCATCGTCATCGTGAAGGAGCTTTATCACCCTGTCGAGCTTCAATGTTTTTTCAGTGTGTTTGCCTGTGTCTGCAGCAACTGCCATTTCGACTAGTTCGTCGGCGATGCCGCCCCTAATGTTGAAGTAGTCGGCGACCAGCTTGGCGGCAGCTGGGGCGGACGGCGACACCATATCTTTCTCCGTGAGACGGCCCTCCTCTGCTAGTCGGCGGTAGTTGCTTTCATGGTGGTCTATGTTGGCCTTACAGTTCATGGTTTTGGGCAAGTCAATAACGATGTCCAGCGGTTCATTAATAGAGGAGGCTTCCCAAGGATTATTTATGAAGGTGATCTTCGCGTCAGGGTACTTCAGAAGAATTAGGGCTGCGGATATTATTCCGTCGCAGTCAGACCCGTGAACTGCCACCCTCAATAGAATCATCCTCCCTTTCAAGAAGCAGACTGTCTCAGAGACGGGAAAGCGGAGAGTTTAATTAATATTTTGAACCTTCATGAGTCATGTGGTTTTCGTGCTTAGCGACTGCTAGTGTGCGTTTACTGTAATGTAATAAGGTAAAGGATGATCCTTTGGAGGATCGTGTATTCCTCGGATGGCTGCGTGAAAAACGGGTAGAGTGGCTTCAGTCCGAAGTATGCTCCGCACGCCAAGATTGCCACAATAGAGCTTAGGAGGAATAGGAGCGAGAAAGCGTAGAATGGGTTTGAACGTACATTCTTCTGGTGTTTTTCAGTGAGTCGTATTCTTCCCGTCGCCAGAAGGTATGCCATTACTAAGAATGATGAAACTGAGAAGATGAGTATTTCGAAGGCTGCCTGTCCTTCCACGGAGCTGACACCGATTCCTGCTCCAAATAGGAGACCGATGAAACCGTATAAAGCATACTCGGTTCGCTTAAAGGACCACATGTAGCCATGGTAGTTCTGGAGAATGGTGACTGAGACTATGAAGCCTACTACTCCAAGGTAGATGAGTTTGTGTCCCAGTACCTCGTCGAAGAAGTAAACTAGGAAGTATGTGTTTGCTTGTGGCGTAATTGGAAGGAGAATTGAGGGTGGGGTTAGGGAGATATAGGCGTGAAGCTCGTTTCCAGTGTATCTCATCGCCAGCCCGCTCAGGAAAAGGGAGAGGAACATTATGAAGGTGACCTCGCCAACAGGCTTGAGCTTTGCAGCGGTCTTCGTTTCCGGCGGTTGGCTGACTACTTCACGGAAGACAAGAAATAACAGTATTGAGCCTATACTTCCCATAAGAAAGAAGCTCATGGTTCGACCCCACGAGAGGATTGCATTGTAGCAGATGTAGTCTTCAGAAGACGGGACGGGCACGAGTATGTATATGCCGGCTAGAACTTCGCCTATAACCGTGAATGCAAACCAACTGGCGACGAGGGCTAAAAGGTATAGTAGAAGACGGTTTCTTCTTACGAAGCCAACATCAGACATGAAAATCCCCTCATGTTGCGTCTTAAACCAATAAATGAAGAAAGTGTTTTAAAAAGATTTATGGGTCCCGGTTGCTTGAGCCGCTGAAGAAGCTTACGCATCGAAAGCCCGTAAACTATATTAGACTTGCAACGGGAGATGGAGCATGAAGTATTTCCTGTTGCCGCGTTTTTGGAGCGAGTATGGAGGGATTTATTGAAAGACCCGAAGGAACTACTTGTTTATCTTCTTCTTCGCTCGATGAAGGAGACTACTCTGGATGAACTTGCGGAGGTTGCAGGGATCCCGCGCAGGAGTGCTATTAGGATTCTCAGGTCGTTTGTTCGGAGGGGAGTTGCGAGGGAGGTTGAAGGGAAGGTGATTTTTAATCCTCGGTGCTCCGGGGGGCTAAAGGTTCCTTTCGGCGGGGAGGTTATGGAGTTAAGCATATCCGTGGATAGAGACTTGATGAATGTTGGGGAGGTCAGAGTTTACCGAGGGAAAGATGTGGTCGCATCTATGCCCTGCATAGTAAGCGGAGAGGACTTCGTCGTCGATTTGAGCGGTTTCCTCGAGTTTTACGGTGAAGCTGCGGGGTTGAATAGCTCGTCTTTCTCGGTTAAGAAGGCTTACAATGTTTTCAGGAGGCTGATGGATGGGAAGGGAGAGGTTAAAAACGCGGGGCAATGGGAGATAGATGCCGCCCTTGGAGCTATACTTCTCTGCGGAGCCATAGCGGAAGAGCTTGGACTAGACTACATAGTTACGACCATAGACTCGTCGAGCATACCCCGCAGGGTCGAGAGGAACGAGCTTGAACGCATCGAGGAGGAAAGTGGTGTCGAAATAGTGGCTGGTTACTCCTTCCCGCTTGGGAAAGGAGACGGGTTACTACTTATTGACAGAGCTTGCAGAACATACTTTTCGAAAAGGGGAGAGAGGACCTTAGTGGAGTTAGAAGTCGTTGAGGAGGAAGACATTGTTGAAGTAGACTTTTCATCTCTAGTGAATAGGTATGTTAAGTTTGCTGAGGGTAAGAAGGCGAGCTTCTCTGCTGAGAAAGTGGTGGACTGCTTCTTCATGATGCTGGAGAATGGGGGCAGGGTTGAAGACTACTTGAAGCGGGTGGATTACGATGACGAGAGAGAGCTTTTAGAGGCAATGTATAGGATAAGCATGGTCATAATGAGACTTAAGGGGAAGGATGTCACTGCAAAGGTGACTTACCCATCCTTCTCCGGTGAGAACTAGCCTGAAAGAACTCTCTCAACGGACATGAGACGCATTTTCCACCTTTCGATCGAAGCCAGGAACTCGTTTTTGAGGGCATTATAAGCCTCAGGAGAGGACTCCTTGAACAGCCTGTAGTAAGACCTCATTTCGTAAAGTGCGGGGTGAACGTAGCCAATGTTTTCAACCAATCGCTTGACGGCTTCGTTAAGCTTTTCCGCCGCCTCACTGGCGGATTGGGATGCCTCAATGCTCACCTTTAACTCGTTTATGGTTGCCTCTACGAAGGAAGGCTTCATGGAGGTTTGAGATGAGACAACAGTTTCTCTAACGCTTTTAAGCATCTCCAGAAGTTTTTCCGAGTAGTTCTTCATGGAGTCTAAGGCGCTTGTAAGAGAAGAAGTCAGCTCACTGAGCCTAGATATGTCCCGTGAATAGCTTCCCAGCTGCTCAAGAGTCCGCCTAAAAACACTTAAAGTTCCTTCAAGGCGTTGCGCAGCGGCAGCAAGCGCGTTAAGGTCACTCAGCATTGAACTTCCCGCTAAACCAGCCTCTATCCTTGAGACAGCATCCTTAAATAGTTTCAACGCCGTCTCAGCCGTCTCGTACGGGTCTTCGATTCTGCCCGTCAGCACTACTGTCGGTCTTTCTACAGTGGCGGCTTCAATCTCCTCCATAGGCTTACCCTCAATCAAAAATTTAACTTTCTGAAGGACCAACTCTTCGTCTTTCCCTAACACGGGGAGGGGGACTGCTCCACTCAAAACAAAGACAACGTAGATCTCGCTTCCCAGCTGACGAAAGAGGTAGCTGACATCTCTCAGAGACAAAAAAACAGTTGCGTGATTCTCATCGACCTTCAGCTCCGACTTGATTCTGTCGAGAGCTATCTTCAACCAGTTCGCGACCATAATTGTGGTATTTGTTGCTTCCTCGTCGTCAAAGCTCGTGTCGACCAAGAAGCCGCTTTCACCAACCAGCACGAATCCTCTAAATGGGTCCTTAATCAGTTTGCTGAGTTCTTCATGGACCTCGAAGACGGGGAAAAATGACAACTCCGACCACCGTTATAATATTTCTGCAATACAACTATAAAAGTTACGTCTTATCCCTAAAAACTCATCGCAAAATTCCCGAAATAAATAATCACGTATAAACATATTTCTAACTTATTTCTTTTTTCGTCAAGAGTTCTGTAATATGGAGGAATACTATTAGAAGCGTGAAGGCGCCAGCGACCACCTTAAGAACCAATAAGAATGCCATGAAAAACGTGACGTTGCCCATAAGGACTACGTTACATACAAGGGAGGACGCGTAAATACTAGTTATAATTAATGTGAAAAGCGTTTCAGCCTTGAGAACCGTCCTCCGTGAGAACGCCAGGGTTGCAAGTGCCAGAGCAAGCAGAAAGAGGGCTGCACCTTCCACCCGCGGATCGCCACCAAATAGAGAGCATGGGAGGATGGGGTATCCTGCGTTCAGCCCCCGCCAAGCAACGGATAATGGAAACGTGAAATCGGAGAACGCTGCCAGAAAGGACGCTATAGCTCCCGTGACGTAGAAGACTTTTCGGTCAATGCTCCACCCCTCCAAGAAGACCGAAAGAGACGATAGGAATCCCAAGAGGAGAAGGAAAAGCGAGGAAACTAGAAGGAGGTTCCCACTGATGGATGCGAACTGGAGTTCAGCCCTCAGGCCGAGCGACACCCCATAGCCTGATGGAGGAGAAAGTTGGACGATTACGGATATAGCTGCAAGGTATGGATCTGATGGTAAAGTTGATGATGCGAGGAAAACTTTGAGAAGGGATACGCTTGAAGACAACTCGATTCTCGCTAGGGAAAGGAAGAACAGGTAGGCGGCTCCGATCAAGAAAGTGGTTACGAGAACCTTCCTTGTTAATGCCGAGACTTCGATGTAGCTAGTTGCCACGTATAGGATCATCATGCAGCCCATTATCCCTAGGAGAGATAAACTTACAATGGTCATGGGCGAAGTTAAAGGGGAAATTAGCACGAGAACTGGCCATCCTATTGTCACGGCGTAGTAGACCATTGCTGATGAACCCGAAACAAGTGCAAATGCCGCTTCGAAAGCTAACATAACGCCGACCAAGCCGACGGACAAACGCCAATATTTACTAGCGAAGGACATTATTCAATCCCCTCCATTAGATTATCCTTAAAGAGACCTGCTTTTTCTACAACTCGGTTAAGGTGGAACTGGACAAGGAGTAGCTCATCGTACACCTTGTGGAGCCATTTATCCTCCCAGAAAAAGTTGCAGCTCGTCTGGGCCCTGAGAAGGTGCTCTTCTGCTACTTGTAGTTCTTTAAAGTCGCTTTTTTCACTGTCCCCAATTAAAGTCTTGATTCTTCTCAGCCACATGCTGGCCTCCCAGACCCTTGCGAGGGCAAGCCTCTGCGCTTCTAAGCCTGCCCACTGAGTGAAGAACTCACCGTCATTGGAGAACGTCCTCCAAGCTCCTGTTCTAATACTGGCGTGATCCTCGGGTGGGTGCTCTCGAAGAAAGCTTGAGATGGAGGTTAGCGTGACTTCGTCATCCTGCTCCAGAAGGGAAACGTATGGCTTAAAGAAGGAGTCCCAGAAGTTTCCCGACAGCGTCCCCCTGAGCCAGTCTCCATTCTCTCCATCAAACCATGTCGTGACAAGCAGGTCTCCCCTAAACCTTGACGTCTCAGACCTGAGAGCCTTAACAAACGAGGATGCATCGGCTCCTCCGGCCAAAATTCTGCTGAATTGCTCGTTACGGGGAATGACTGTGATTTCAGCCCCGGAATACTCTGCGATGTAAGGCCTGTAGGCCCCGTCCACTCCGCGCCCATCAATGTAGCGTCCATCCACCACGACGTACTTAAATCCGAGCTCGGACAAGAGGGGGATCATCTTCATGGTGAAGCCGAGCTCAGGAGGCCAGAACCCGCTAAACTTAAAGCCAACGCGCTTGGCCAGCCTAATCCACCTTACAATGTGAGGCTTCCAGTCGTCCTCAGGAATAAGTGGGAAAATTGGGTGATAAAAGCCCGTCGCTAAAACCTCGACGTTGGGAAGGGAAGCGTACTTTCTTAAGGTGACACCTAGCTCCTCTTCTAGCTCGTCGACGTGAACTCTGAGCATCTGATCCATAAGCACGCCAGAGATGCTCATGTTGATCGGAGCCACGCCACTAGACAGGTGCTTTAATGGCCTCGTGTAGCAACGAAGGATTCTCAGCGCTTCCTCCCGTTCAGTGGAAAGAAGAAACTCTATGTTTCCGGGTGGTTGATGGAAATGGAGCCCTAGAGCATGATGTATCCTCGGCAAAGAGCAGCCTCCACGCCCTCAAAACCAAATTTGGTAATTGTAAAGTATCTTGGATAAATAAGGATTCTGATCCAGCTCAGCTAAATTAAATTCACTTCAAATGAGCCTTGAGTTAAGGTTGCGACTGCGCCTCCCTCCGAACACTTACCTACGTTCACCACTATGGTGGCCCCCAGCTGGCAGCTTCCTCGAGCCTCGTGGACGTGCCCGCAAAAGACCAGTTCAGGCATCACGGATTCCACAAATGACCTGAGATGCTTGTTTCCAATGTTCATCCCGCTCCAGGCCTTGTCACAGCATCCCCTTGGAGGCTCATGGGAAACCACAACCATAGGGTTTTCGCTCTTCTTCACAGAGAGGAGAAACTTTGGGTCAAAGTTGGCGCTGAGCCCGACGAAGTCCACTCCTCCAAAACTTACAATTCGCCCATGAATACACTCCATGCCTTCTAGCGGAAGCTGCAAGTTGCGGCCCACCGAGTCCATGTTACCCCAAACATAGAAAACATGGAGCCCCTCAAGCGCCCTCAGCACCTGCAACGCGACCTCAGCGCCTCCAAGGTGAGTTATGTCACCGCACACCACAACAACGTCCGGCTTCACTCGGTTAATTATTCTTTCCCTCGCATCCTTCAAAGCGGCAACATTCCCATGAATATCAGAGAAGGCCACCACCTTCATCAGCACACCCCACAACCGTTGTCGGATAGTTAACTTTTTATAACTATCCGTTCCACCTCTTTAAACTCATCGGTGGCTTTCGCCGCCAACGGTAAAGGACGGCACATCGGAAGCCTCATGGCGATGTTCCAAGCGGCGA
>JAHLWW010000003.1 GCA_019057715.1 Candidatus Jordarchaeum sp. JNZ_1113 | reverse complement strand
ATTGCAGAGCTTGACGCGAAAATCAATGTTATGGAGGAAAAGTTTCGTGCGGCGAAGGAGGAGGCTGACCAAGCGCATAGAAACTATTTAGAGTTGTTCGAAAAAATAATCAAAATAGAGAACGAGTTAGAGAAGCTGGTTGAGGAGGAAAGGATCTACAGGAGAATGTACTTCAGAGTATTTGAGAGAAAAAAAGAGGAGGAAGAGAAAGAGAAGAGAAGAATTTTGGAGGAGAAAGCGGTCGCAATAAGGGAGAAGCTTAAGAGGGGAGAGAAAGTTAACATACATGAGTTAAGAATCATTTTTCTTGGGGAGGAAGAAAGATAGTTTACTCCTCGAAGGTTGCGGTTGCTCCTTCTGCTTCTTCAACCGAGACTTTAAGATGAAGGTTAGTTGGTAGAAGCCTCTTTAATTGATGATGAATGTATTCTGCTATTTTTTCTGCTGTTGTGGCTTCTATGGGTAAGAGAGCAACGTCGTTTCTCGGAAAAACATATCTTCGATCGCTAAGCATGATGCAGATTTCACCTTCATCTTCCTTTAATTTTAATCCCTGAGACTTAGTTGGTACTAATACACGATGGTCCAACGGTTCGCAAACAGACTTCACAGCGCTTCGTATGGTGAAGAAGTCAACTACCATCTGCTCCAAATTCAACAGAGGAGACGACGCTTCCACCCGTACTTTATAGTTATGGCCGTGGAGGCGGGCGCATTTTTCGTGTGAAAGCAGAAAGTGGGCTGCTGAGAAGACAAGGTCTGCTCTTTCAATAGTAATTTTGTATGGCAATGTAACTTTTCCCTCCTTTTTTAGAAGGTTTTAGACTTTGCGACATCTTTATCTATATCTAGGATTTCATGCCGGTATCGTCTAGCGAGAGAGACAGCGAAGTCTTCGATGTCTTCTCTTTTAAATCCTAGGTCTAAGAGTGATGCGACTTTGACGGCTGGAGGGGCACCCTTAGAGGAGATGTTAAAAGCAAAGTGCATTTTGCCGGAAGCAGGGGATACTGTTGCGATGCCCACGTTGAGTTTGCCATTCTTAAAGTAGAAGTCTGTGCCTTCACGTCTCAACTTCACATTGCAGGTTTCTTCTATAAGCTCTTTGAAGAGAAACGCAAGAATCCGGAGACGATGATACATAAGACGTAGTGAGGGGGGCTGCTGGTCGAAGTGTTCGATGACGATACTTACTGCTTCGTCCGCGCATATAACTGGGTGTCCTTTTCCTCCTTCAATAATAAAGTCCTTTACATCTACAAGCTCAGAAGCTTCAACTCGAAGTGGGCCGCTAAAGATCACCACAGAGTCACCTTGTAGGCCAAGTTTCCTAAGAGCCCAGAGGGGTTTAATTTCTTCGCCGGTGTAAGTCATCTTACATATGAAGGGGAGTAGTGCCACTATTATTGGCTCTTTCTCTAATATCTTTAGCTCCAATGTGAAGCCTCCTAGAGTATGCCTAGAAATTTGTGAGTCTGTACGGATAGTGAAACGTTTTCGCTACCCAAATAGCGTGCAGCTGCTTCAGTAAAGATGCAGAGTTGTTGGAAACTTGGGGGGAGATAACCGTTTTTAGGGGTTACTGGCTGAATACATATAGGACAATTTATTCTTGAAAGCTCGCGTGAATACCATTCAACGTTTTCTAGTTTAGTATTTGAAGTAACAACGACTTTAGCAAAGACCGCCACACCAGCATCTGAAAGTATCTTTATCGTTTCCAGCTCTAATTCGACAAGTTTCCTCCAGTTTTCTGCAGCACCAGCTGACTCATCCTTAATGTCGCAGCAGCAGTAGTCAAGCAGATGAGAGATTCTAGCAGCATGTGCAGGCATCGATCCATTTGTCTCTAAATACAGCTTGAAGCCCTCATTTTTAAGAGATTCTGCTGTTGAAGCTAGGAACTCCGGCTGGAACAATGGTTCTCCGCCTGTCAGAGATATGGCGTGAGTGTCTGGCGAGTAAAGCCTGCGAGCCCACTCCGCTATAAAGCTTGGCTCAACAGGGTTTACGAAGCGAAGGTTTTCGTTAGTAGGCGTCACTATTTTTAGGTAGTCGGGATTAGGCTTTATGGCGTGGGGGGTTTTACGCTTTTTCGAGTCGCACCACCCACACCCTCGCCTGCCAAAAGCTCCAAGCCCAATGTTACAGCCCGAGAAGCGGATAATTCGACGGCGTTTAAGCCTATATCGTCCGCCGCCCATAATTTGACCCCTTTACGCTTCCACCCTCGCCTTCACCCTTCCTAACCGGAAGATTGGTAGGAGGAGAAAATCTCACTTATCCATCCTTTCACAATCGCACCACCTCTTTAACAGTGAAATTCTCAGGAAAACAAAATTGCGAAAAAAGTTTAATTAGGCTTCTTGGGTTAGCGTGTGATTGAGAGGGGCGGTTAAGATTGGCTTTATTAAAGCTTTTAGTCCCCAAAACGGAGATAGATGTCTGCAGCGTGCGCTCAGTTGAGCAGTCTATAGGTAAAGCCGAAAAGGGCTTAGAGGGCTACATTGAAAATACGGCCGTAATCCTCATGCATAAAGACGACATGCGTAAGATGGGCGTGAAGAATGGTGATAAAATTAAGGTCTCTTCAGCTTATGGGTCAGTCATCGTTAAAGCATATGAGACAGATGAAACCAAGCCGGGATTGGCGCTTATGCCTAACGGGCCATGGTTTAACGCAATAACGAGGGGGGATATACAGGTAACCTGGGGGGATCATTACTATTTAGTGAAGGTCACGTTGGAAGCGACCAGCAAAGAGGTTACCAAGTTAGAAGAGATAGAGGAACGTTTTACTAAGGAGGACAAGGAATGAATGGGTTAATCTTGAAAAACGGAGTGGTTTTCGACCCTCTTAACGGCATTGAAGGAGAAAAAATGGACATCATGGTTAAAGATGGCGTTGTGGTTGAACAAGTCAATGAGAGAGAGTGTAAAGTTATAGATGCAAAAAACATGATTGTAGTTCCGGGAGGCATAGACTGCCATACTCACATAGCATCCCAAATACTGAATCTTGCGAGAATGACGAACGTAAGAATGCCACTACCTAAAGATGTCGGGGAAGCATATCTAAAAATAGGATACACGTTCGTGGTTGAAGCAGGCTTCCCTTTTTCAAAGGCGCTTCACACGCATATTGTGCTTGAGAGGTTACATTCTCTAGACAAAGCAGGCATACTGCTTCTCGACTCGAACTGGTTCATGGTTATGCTTGCTCAGGAAAAAAACGTGGAGGCGGCAGCAAAGACTATAGCGTGGCTTCTAAGGGCGTCCAAGGCTTATGGAGTCAAACTCGTTAATCCTCTGAGCTCGGAAGCTTGGACGTGGAAAAAGGAGTGGAAGGGTGTTAATGAAAAAATAAAGCATTTGGACATTAGTCCTCTAGAGTATTCCAAGTTTATCTTGTCAGCGCTTCAAAGGCTTAACCTGTTAAGCCCACTCTACCTGCATCCTAACGGGGCGGGTCAAGTTGGAGGCTACGAAGAAGCTATCGCAATGATGGATACGTTGGCAGAGGAGGGAAGAGTACACTTGGTACATGCTCATCTTTACACTCTTGGAAGCGAAAAAATATGCGCTGAGGAACTTGCAGAGCGCCTAAGTTCCAGTGATAATTTGGAGGCGGATGCCGGTTGCATTACGCTTGACGGGGGCCCCGTAGTTTCTTACGACGCATATTTAACGAAAAGCGTTTCAAAGAAATTGAGGGTTGTGGAACAAGTAGAAATTGAAGGCTTGGCCGCGCTGGCAATAAGGGAAGCGGGGACGTGGAGGGAGTTTTTAGCGGCAGGCCTAAAGTTAATATTAAACACGAGGGAACGCATGAAGGTTCAGTTGTCGTTAAACAACCCAAGTTGCGGGTCGCCATTAGAATACCCGCTCGTTTCAACGTGGCTGGTAAGTAGCAGGTCAAGGGGCTTCATGAATGTCGGAGGAGAATTGTCTCAAATTGAGGAGGAGTTAACTCTCCGAGACTTGTTCATCATAACTAGGAGCGCGCCAGCGGCATCTTTGAGGTTAAGTGGAAAGGGGCGACTATCAGTTGGTGCCGATGCAGACATAGCAGTCTACGACTTTAACCCGGAAACTATGGATCCAAGCAGAGACTACGAGAAGCTAATGAAGGCCTTTTCAAGAGCCGCCTACACAATAAAAAGCGGTGAGGTCATCGTCAAAGACGGGGAAGTTGTCGGTGAAACAAGGGGAAAGACGTTTTGGGTTAACAGTAAGAGTGAGCCTTCAGCAGAAGTGCTTTCTAGAATGGAGAGATATCTTTCATTTGATCCAAGACAGAGTGAAGCGGCTGATAAGGCTCTGAAGGGATTGTATCATTATGTTGAGGTGTGATGAATGTCCAAGCTTAATGCTTATCAAGTATATAAGATGTTGCCGGGCATAAATTGCCAGAAGTGTGGAGAGCCTAACTGTATGGTTTTTGCCGTGAAGCTACTGAAGGGCGAAAAGCAGCCAGAGGACTGCACGCCACTAGTTGAGGATGAAAAATACAAAGGTAAGCTTCAACAACTGAAAGAGATATTTTCTCCCAAAGACGCTGTAGCTGAAACAGGACTTATAATTCACCCTGAAAAGTGTACTGGTTGCGGCAACTGCGTCGTAGGGTGCCCAGCAATAGCAGCAGAGTGCCCCCTCATAGGGAGCGGTAAGGGCGAGGTGAGGGACAACGTGGTTTTTAGAGTAGAGAACGGAAAAATAAAGGTGGTTGATCTCACGAAGTGCAGAAGGTATGGTCCAATAAAGACTTGTCGAGTGTGCGAAATGTACTGTTTCAGCGGTGCCATAGAACTAAGAACAGTAGCCTAAGAATTAGGAGTACTTTAACTTAGGTTAAAGGGTGAAGGAAACTTGAGGTTTAAAACGGTCTGCACTGGTTGTAGCCTTCTCTGCGACGACATCATAGTTGATCTAGAGGGGGAAAAAATAGTTTCCACGTTTAATCTTTGCGGCCACGGTGAGGAGAAGTTTCTGAGAGCGCGTGGTACTGAAAGACTCCTTAAACCTTTTGTAAGAAGCCGGGATAGCGTGAGAGAGGTTTCCATCAGCGAAGCTATTGAGAAGGCGGCGGAGATCCTGCTAAATGCGGAAAGACCTGTTCTTTGGGGTTGGGGGTCTTCCTCTGTTGAGGCGCAAATAGCAGGAATAGAACTGGCACGTGAAATTGGAGGTGTGATTGATAGTACTGGGTCCATATGCCATGGAATTACGTGGCTTGCTGCCTCGGAGAGCGGGTTATATACAGCCACACTAGGAGAGGTGATGAGCAGAGCTGACGTGGTTGTTTATTGGGGTAGTGACCCTGGTCATTCGCATCCTCGCCATCTTAGCCGCTATAGTGTTCTTTCTAGAGGCATTTATACGCAGAGTGGCTATGAGCAAAGACGGGTCTATGTGTTCGACATAAGAAGAACAAGGGTGGGAAAAATTGCTAATGTTTTAATAGAGGTGGAGCCAAACAAGGATTATGAGTTGATAACAGCCATGCGACTTATTTTGAGAGGGAAAAAACTGCAATTTGATAGCGTTGCTGGTGTTCCTATTAAGACGATCGAGAAAGTAATACAAGAATGGAAGGAAAGGGACTTTGGCGTGGTGTTTTACGGCATGGGGTTGCTAGCCAGCCGAGGCAAGTACCGGAACTTAGAGGCACTTCTCAAATTGGTGTGGGAGATGAATGAATATACGAGCTTCGTAGCACTACCAATGGCCGGGCACTTTAATACGATTGGATTTAACCATACTGCAACATGGGTTACGGGTCACCCTTCAGGTATAGATTTCAGTAGAGGCGCACCATACGCTAACCCTGGAGAAACGACTTTCGTCGAAATGCTTCAAAGAGGTGAAGTTGATGCTGCACTCATAATAGGCTCTAACCCCATGTCGAGTTTTCCAACCGAACTGGCGAGAAAACTTTCCCAGATCCCCCTAATAGTCGTTGACTGCTTCAGGACGCTCACTGTAAAGCATGCAACAGTGGCAATCCCAACGGCCATAACGGGAATAGAGGCGGGAGGCATAGCTTACAGGATGGACTCCGTCCCAATAATTTTGAGGGAGTTTCTTAGCCCGCCGGAAAGCATTCTCAGTGATGCGGATATTATTCGAAGTATAATTGAAAAAGTAAAAAGAAAGAATTAAATTAAAGTGGAGTGACTAGAAACTTTACCACTAGGAAAGGATTAAAGGTTAAATGTCTTCTCAAGACACGTGCGCCGGACGGATAAAATAAAGTTAATGCACCTATTTTTTGCCCATAGAGCTTTATGAGAAGTTGCGATATGCGTCTTGCCTTTCTAGCTTGTGAGGCGAAGAGACGAGATGCTTGTGTTATATGAGGTTTAAGCATCAGGGAGTTACCGAAGAGGAAGAGGAAGGCGAGCGCAACAGCTAGAAACGAGGAAAGCGGCAAAGTAAGATAGGATGGGAGAAACGGATATGTGAGAGTGAGGGAGAAAGATATAAAAATTAAGAGTAGAAGAAGACGGAAAGGTGTGCTACGCCTGTAGAAGTTCTGCATTTCCCTTAGTCCTCTAAGAAGCGGTTTAAGTTCGTGAATGTCAACATGCTGCTGCAAGAAAAGGTAGGCTTGGCGAGTTAACAGGATGCTAGAAAAGAGGGGAGGTTTAAGCGATGCGAAAGCGTCCAGTTCCTCGATGACACGCCTTACAAAGGCAACATCAAACGTATTCATATGGACTCACTCATGCCAAAAGCTAAATCAGGGGTTTATTTTTCAGAGAAAAGCGTTATATATTCTTGGGCTAATTTCCTGTATGTTTCCACTCCCGCCTTAATTATCTCAACCGTTTCTGGGGGGAGAGTTTTTTTGAGCTGAGCTGGCGCACCTACTATGAGGCTATTCGGGGGGAACTCTTTTCCCTCCGTGACTAAGGATCCGGCGCCAACTATTGACCCTGAACCTATTTTTGCTCCGTTAAGTATTATGCTTCCCATACCTATCACTGTGCTGCTTCCGATAATGCAACCATGCAGAACTGAATTATGGCCCACCACGACGTCGTCACCAATGCGACAAGGGTTACCGGGGTCTGCGTGAATAGTTACGTTATCTTGGATGTTCGTTCTCTCTCCGATCTCTATGAGTTCAAGATCTCCACGTATAACGGCGCCAAACCATATGCTTGCGTCCCTCGCAACTCTAACATTACCTATTATTGTGGCGTTTGGAGCTACAAAAACGGATGGGTGGAGCTGAGGCTTCTTGCCCATAAAAAGATAAACAGGCATTCGTGAATCCTCCACGACCAGAACAATTTCTTAAATGTTTCGATTTGTCTTTTTAAGGTATTCTCCTATAGGAAGAAAAGAGACACCCTTGTCTTCGAGATACGCTATGAGACGGTAAAGTAGGGAAACGTTCTCCTGCACTTGCCGAGGTGAGAGCTTCAAGTTAGATGAGATCCTGTATGCAAAATGCCATGCGTGAGTTGATATCATCAGTAAGCCACCATCGTCGTTCGCTATGTACGTATCCAGTATATGTTTAAATTCGTCGAAACTTCTTTTTCCCTCATGTAAAGTCCAAGTATAGAGCGTCGCCTTCCTTTCGTTTAAGGGGTATAATGGGAGGGGGACCTCAAACAATTTGCACCCTAAAAGGTATGGGTGAGGAGGCTTAAACGACTCCGAGTATATAGAAGAGTCATACTTGTAATCTAGAGACCTCAGAATTTCACCTAGATTGGGTGTAGTGGACAAGTATGGTGCTCTGAAGCCTACAGGCTTTAACCCTGTGATTTCTGATATTATCTCTGTGGCTTTTCTTATCAGCGCCAGCTGTTGAAGTGGGGGTATTGGAACACCAGTGTATTTTCCGGCGAGATCTTCGTGATCCAAACCGTGGCATCCAACCTCATTTTTCGTAACGACTCCGAGTAACGCTTCATCATGAGCACATATGTGCTGAAGCGCTCTGGCTTCAACGAAAAAAGTCACCTTTAGACTTATTTCTTCCAGCATGTTGGAAAGCGCCTTCAGCCCCCTAATCGTACAAGTGAAGCTAGGCTTACATTCAGGAGAGTAACTGGCTGCCTTTAGCGTCCCACTTACAGGAACAGGGTAGTCACGGTCTAAGTCGATTGTGAGAGCGACGTAAGGCATTGTTAGCGCCCCTATACAGCTCTGTTCAGGAAGATGAAGCGTTAAAATCTTTTAAAAATGCTTGCGTCACTAAGGACGAGGTTTTTTAGCAAAACGCTCATCGTTATAAACGAGAGTTTCCAAATACATTTAGGAGGTCTTTAACCTTGGTTGCCAAAATCATTGATGGACGTAGCATTGCAGCTGAAGTCAGGAGACAGGTAGCTGAAGAAGCTAAGCTACTTTGGGAGAAGCACGGCGTACGCCCAGGATTAGCTGCTATTTTAATAGGTAATGACCCTGCCTCAGAAGTTTACGTTGGCTTAAAGCAGAAAGCCTGTGAGGAGGCAGCTTTCACTTTTAGGAGAATAACATTACCAGAGAATGTAAGTGAGGAAGAGGTTATTGAGCGCGTTCATAAGCTTAACGTTGATGAGCGCATACATGGAGTTATAGTTCAGCTTCCATTACCACGCCATTTGAATGAAAACAGAATAATAGAAGCGCTCTTACCCGAAAAGGATGCGGATGGTCTTCACCCAGCTAACATGGGGCGCCTCCTATTAGGTGATGAAAGCGTTACTCCATGCACGCCTACCGGGATAATTACTCTCCTCGAAAGGGAAGGGGTCACCCTCCGAGGGAAGCATGTTGTTATAGTTAACAGAAGCAAAATAGTCGGCCGCCCATTAATGGTCATGATGCTTAATAGAGACGCCACAGTCACCGTGTGCCACTCTAAAACCGTTAACCTCGCAGAGCAAACAAAAGCCGCAGATATCTTGGTTGTCGCCGTAGGAAGACCGATGTTCATTACGGAGGATATGGTGAGAGAGGGAGCCATTGTGATTGATGTGGGGATTAACAGGGTTGAGGGGAGAATAGTGGGGGATGTTGATTTTGAGAGAGTAAAGGAGAAGGCTGCTGCCATAACGCCTGTTCCTGGCGGTGTGGGCCCTATGACTGTGGCGTTGCTCTTGATGAACGTGCTTAAAGCTGCTAAACGCAGCGTAGAAAAAATTAGGTAGGAGGGGTGGCATGAAGGCCAAGCGCGCGCTTATAAGCGTGTGGGATAAGAGAGGCATACTTGAGTTAGCTAAAGCACTTCATGAAATGGGTATTGAGATAGTTGCAACCGAGGGTACTGCTAAGGCGCTCGAAGGAGTGCCTGTGAGGAGGATATCAGAACTAACAGGGTTTACCGAGATGCTAGACGGCAGAGTCAAGAGCCTGCACCCTCACGTTTACAGTGCTATTCTGGCTAGAAATAAAGAGGAAGATTTGAGGCAACTCAGGAAGATGGGGATAGAGCCCATAGACATCGTAATTGTTAACCTTTACCCTTTCATGGAAGTGGCAGCAAAAAATGAGGAACTAGACTTACTCGTGGAGAACATTGATATTGGAGGAGTGAGCCTGGTCAGGGCCGCCGCGAAAAACTTCGAGAGAGTTACTGTTGTTGTTGACCCGGAGGACTACAATTTGATTCTTGAAGAATTGAAGAAGTATGGAGGAGTGCGAGAGGAAACTAGGAGAAGACTTGCGGTAAAGGCGTTCGCGTATACTTCAGGGTATGACGATGCCATAACGCAGGCGCTCTCCAGCAGGCTCCTAGGGAAGGGAGAAATGCCGGACATACTTACTTTAAGGTTCGCTAAAGTACAGGACTTAAGGTATGGAGAAAACCCGCATCAGAAAGCTGCGCTCTACAAGGAAATCGCCTCAATTGTTAGTGGAGCAGTTGTCGACGCTGTGCAACTTCAAGGCAAGGAGCTCTCGTTTAACAACATTCTTGACCTAAACGCAGCACTCGAGATTATAAGGGAGTTTTCAAAACCAATGGCGGTTGTAATTAAGCACACGAACCCGTGCGGAGCAGCAACAGGTGAAACGATACGTGATGCTTACGTGAGGGCTAGGGAAAGCGACCCTGTATCGGCATACGGTAGCATAGTGGGCTTAAACGGGAAAGTAGATCTTGATACGGCAAGGGAGATTACTTCAACATTCGTCGAGGCGGTCATTGCACCCGGCTATACAGAAGACGCTTTAGAGGAGCTTAAAAAGAAGGAGAGCTTAAGGGTGCTTATGCTGCCCACCATTAAAAGGCGGGAGGCAGGCATCGACTTCAGAAGGGTAGTCGGCGGGTTACTTGTCCAAAGTGAAGACTTGACTGAGGAAGACTTTCCAGATTTTAAAGTTGTTAGTGCCAGAGAGCCAACGGAGAGAGAAGTCCAATCGGCATTGTTCGGATGGAGGATAGTCAAACACGTGAAGTCGAACGCAATAGTGATCGCCAATGGGGAGTGGGTTGTAGGAGTAGGAGCAGGACAGATGAGCAGGGTGGACTCAGCGAAGATCGCGCTAGAGAAAGCGGGAGGCAGAGCAAAGGGAGGAGTGCTTGCGTCAGACGGCTTCATTCCCTTCAGGGATACTGTTGACGCCGCCGCCGAGGCAGGGGTAACATGTATTATACAGCCTGGTGGTTCCAAAAGAGACGAAGAAGTTATAGAGGCGGCAAACGAGCACGGTATGGCCATGATCCATACAGGCATAAGGCACTTCAAGCACTAGGCGTACGAGGAAGGGAGAATTTGCCTGCACCACTAGAAGGGATTACCGTCCTAGATTTAACTAGGCTTCTCCCTGGTCCCTTCTGCTCAATGATTTTAGGAGACTTGGGAGCAAATGTGATAAAAATCGAGTCAGTACGGTTAGGCGACTGGACGAGGTGGGTTCCACCTTTTATCCAGAGTGAAAGCGCTATTTTTCTTTCCGTTAACAGAAACAAGAAAAGTGTAACTTTAAACCTGAGGAGCGAAGAAGGACTTGAAATATTCTATAGGATGGTTAGGAGGAGCGATGTGATCCTTGAGGGGTTTAGGCCGGGCGTGGCTAGAAGGCTTAGAATAGATTATGATACAGTGAGGAAAATTAACCCACGAATAGTATACTGCTCTATTTCGGGCTTCGGCCAGAACGGACCTTACGCTGAGAGAAGTGGACACGACGTCAATTATGTAGGAATAGGGGGAGTACTCGATTTAACGGGAGTGAGGGATGAGCCACCTGTTATTCCCGGAGTGCCGATAGCTGACTTGGCAGGCGGCATGGCTGGAGTAATCGGCGTGCTAGCAGCCCTCTTGGCTAGAGAAAAAACAGGTGTAGGCCAGTATGTTGACGTTTCAATGCTGGACATCGTAGTTTCTTGGCTTTCAATTTACGCTGGTATGCACCTAATTGGGGGAGTTACTGTTAGTAGAGGAAGTAACATATTAGCGGGGGGTATAGGTAGTTATGGTGTTTTCGAAACGAAAGATGGAAAGTACATTACGCTAGGGATACTGGAAGAGCACTTCTGGAGAAATTTCTGTAGAGCCGTAGAAAGACCTGACCTTGAAAAGTACCCTTACCTTTCACTCGAAAGAAGAGACGAGCTACATGAAATTATTCAGGAGATAATTGTGAATAGGACGCTCAACGAGTGGCTTAGGATTTTTGAAGAGAACGATGTGCCATGCGGCCCGGTCAATAGCCTACGTGAAGTATTTTCTGATCCACATGTTTTACATCGCGAAATGGTAACAGAAGTGGAACACGCAAAGGTGGGAAAAATTAAACAAGTCGGGTTTCCATTAAAGTTCTCTGAGAAGTGGCGCGTAATCAGGCAGCCCCCACCCATTCTGGGGGAGCACACTGTGGAAGTCCTGAGAGAAATAGGGTACAACGACGAAGAAATAGAAAACTTTAGGAAGAAGGGGGTAATCTGAAAGAATTTTAAGGTGATACATTGTGAGCGTTAAGTCTAGAGGGGTGCTTATTCCATCGGCTGTTGCAATGGTTTTAAAGAAGCAGAAGTACCAGCTTGTTGGGAGGCACTCCGCAGTTAAGCGCTGCCATTGGTTTTACAAGGCGTTGACGGGCAGGGGACACTGTTACAAGCAGGAGTGGTATAATATTAGGTCGCATAGGTGTCTTCAAATGACGCCTTGCGCTGTGTTCTGCACCAATCGCTGTCTTCCATGCTGGCGTTTGGAGCCGGGGGATTTGGGGTTTGAATGGGATCAAATGGCGATACTGAGGGAGGACGTAGATGAGCCGGAGGAAATTGTTGAGGAATGCATTAGGGCGCAACGAAGAATACTCACTGGTTTTAACCCTGCACACCACCAATTAGTTAGTGAGGAGAAGTGGAGGGAGGCACTTGAGCCTAAGCATGCTGCTATAAGTTTAGCAGGCGAGCCTACTCTTTACTCTGAACTGGGAGGCCTTATAGAGGCCTTCCACAGAAGGGGGATGACTACGTTTCTTGTGACAAATGGAGTGGTTCCCGAGAGGCTTGAGGAGATAGAGGAGCCGACGCAGCTTTACCTTACACTTTACGCTCCATCTGAGGATGTCTATAAGCAGGTTTGTAGGCCTCTCCTAAAAGACGCTTGGAGCAGAGTTGTTGAAAGCCTAAGCTTACTGAGAAGTTTTAGTTGCCCGACGGTAGTGAGGCTTACTTTAGTTAAAGGGTTAAACTTTATGGAGCCAGAGAAGTACGCTGAGCTCATAAAGTTGGCTGAGCCCACTTATGTAGAGTGCAAAAGCTACGTGTCGGTTGGAATGTCCCTTAGAAGAGGTTTAAACAATAGTAACATGGTGGGTGTTGGCGAATTAAGGTTATTTGCAGAAAAGATAGGAGAGGAGTTAGGGTATAACATTATAGGGGAGTCTGTTTCGAGTAGAGTTATCTTGTTGAGTAAGCTTAGCAAACCGATAAAAGTGGCTTAAACACGATTTTTTAAAGCGCAGGGCACAACCTTTAAACGTTTTAGGCTTTTCGGTATGCTGAAGAGAAAAGGTGCTACTAGGTGGCTCTTCATGCCCATTAGAGATATTATCCTTAAAATAATAGAGGAGCTTGAGGAGAGGGATAAGGTTAGAGAGAAGGTTTTGTCTCTTTCAAGAGAGGTTGTGAGGCTTGCAGGCTTTGCGATAAGAGCGATGCATAGAGGCGAACTGAGGGATGCTGAGGAAAAGTTGAGGATGGCAGAGGAGCGCTTAAGTGACGCGGTAGCGACTACGGCAAAGTATGACGAGTTCGCCTACAAGGGCTTTATGACTACGGCATTCCAAGAATACGCTGAAGCTCGCTTACTTCACGCTTTTATCATGGGCAGAGAAATTCCATCTCCCCAGGAGTTAAACGTTCCCAGTATTCCATACTTGATGGCGCTGGGCGATTTCGTTGGCGAGCTACGACGTAACGTGTTAATATGCATGAGAGATGGAAGGTTCGAAGACGCTGAAAGAGCTCTGGATTTAATGGAAGAGGTATATGTAAACATGATGCTTGTCGACTACCCAGAAGTCTCCTCTCTGGGGTTTAGGCAAAAGTGCGACGTCGCCCGTAGCCTCCTAGAAAGGACGAGAGCCGAGGTACTCCTCGTATCGCAGGAGGCTAAGTTAGCGGAGGGTATAGAGAAGCTCTTGAAGAGATGGAAGGGAGAGAATGAGGTTTAACATTAAAAAACTGCTGGAAAGAGCTGAGGAAGATTATGAAGCGGCTTGGGTTGAGTCGCGTGAGCTCCTCAAACTAGAGGGGAGATACTTCAGACTTAAGCCTCTTGGAAGAAGCAACGAAATAATGAATTTCATAGAAGAAGTGAGAAAAACGCTAGTAGAAATGGGCTTCGAGGAAGTGGTCTTGCCGGTGATCGTTGACGAGAGCGAGGTGCGTAAGGAATATGGCCCAGAGGCTACTATAATTCTGGATAGAGTGTTCTACCTGGCGGGGTTACCTAGACCCGATGTGGGGCTAAGCAAAGAGGATGCCGAGCGTATTAAGGAGCTGGTCCCATCGTTTAACGAATTCGAGAAGCTACGGGAGATTCTCAGAAAGTATAAAAAGAGAAAGATAGAAGCAGACGATTTAGTTGAAACAATGGTTAACGAATTGTCGTTGCAAGAAGAGGACGCGACGAGAATAATAGACACCGTTTTCCATGCGTTCAAGAACCTTACCCCTGTCCCGTCGCCTCTTACTCTTAGGTCACACATGACGGCACTATGGTTTCCGGTTCTTAGCGCGATTTACAAGTATAAGTGGAAAGAGTTACCAGTTCAACTTTTCACCGTTGGACAAAAATTTAGAAGAGAGCAGAAAATTGATCCAACACACCTTTACAGCTCGTACACTGCATCGTTCGTGATAATGACCGAAGAAATAAGTTTGGAGGATGGTAAGAGTATTGTTCAAGAATTTCTTGGGAGACTAGGGTTCTCGAAGGCGGAGTTTAGACTTAAGAAGGCGACTTCGAAGTATTATGCTCCCCAAACAGAGTTCGAGGTCTTCATACAGCATCCGGAAACTAGTGAGTGGATAGAAGTTGGAGACTGCGGTTTTTACTCTCCCGTCAGCCTTGCAAAATATGACATAGACGTTCCCGTATTTAACGCAGGTTTCGGCATTGAAAGGTTTGTCATGATAAGAACTGGAGAAACTGATGTGCGGCGGCTAACGTACCCCTACTTCTACAGACGTGACATCTACTCCGACGAAGAAATAGCTGAGGGGATATGCTACGCGGAGAAGCCAGAGACAGAGCTTGGAGAGGAAATAATGAACTCGATAATTAGCGTAGCTGAGGAGCACATGCATGCTGACGCACCCTGCAAGTTCACCGCTTGGAAAGGTAAAATTGATAGAGGAGAACTAACCGTGACTGTTTTCGAGGAGGAAAAGGGAGTTAAACTACTCGGCCCGGCGGCACTAAATGTAATATGCATTCACGAAGGGAACATTTTAGGTCTTCCGCCATCCGAGGTGAGGGGAACCGTAACTAAGTTAAGGTACCTGGATGGTGTAGCAGCACTTTTCGCCAGAAAAGTCGAAAAAGAAATTTTAGAGGAAGGAAAGCGTGAGGTTAGTATGAAAGTGAGAATGGCGAAGAAGCCTTCGGATGTTAATATATACTTGAGTGAACAGGTTAGGCGCTACATTTCCTCAAAAAACAAGAGGATAGACATTAGAGGGCCTGTATTCATAAGCTTAGCGGCTTCACTAAATGACTCATAAGGTGACCAGTTTTGAATGAGGAATTATGGTTTACACTGTACGAGATAGCATTAGTAGGGGGATGCGAAGGAGGAATTGATATTTCGTCAACGCGTCTTGCAGACCGGCTTGGGGTTAGCCAGCAGACCGCCGCAAGAAGGCTCCAAGACTTAGAGAAAGAGGGACTCATAGTCAGAGAGATAACGGCTAAGGGGCAAAACATCAAGATAACTAAGGAGGGAGTAAGAAGGCTTTGGGAAGTTTATGTTGGACTTAAAAGAGTTTTTGAGGAGAAGCCTCAAACAATCAAGGTGAAGGGAGAAGTCTTCAGCGGCATGGGAGAAGGAAGATACTATGTGTCCATTGACGGATATAGGAAGCGTTTTGAAGAAAAGTTGGGATTCACGCCTTACCCGGGAACATTAAACTTAAAGTTGAAGTCGTATCACGATGTGCAAACGAGAAGACTTCTGGAAGCTTACCCGGGGATCATCATAGAGGAGTTCGAAGAAGGAGGACGTACCTTCGGCAGAGTGAAGTGTTTCAGGGCTCTAATCGAAGGTAAGATTGAAGGAAGCCTTTTGCTCATCAACAGGACACATTACGGAGATGATGTTGTAGAAATTATCTCCCCCGTATTCCTTAGGGAGGCGCTCAACTTGAAAGATGGAGAAAACGTAACAATATACGTAATCCTTGAGTAGTTGCTGGAGGAAGGGCTATGAGAAAGGTGATGGTCTTCGGAACATTTGATATACTACACGCTGGCCACTTAAAATTCCTAGAAGAAGCGAAGAAGCTTGGAGGCAAGGATGCGAAGCTTATTGCAGTAATAGCGAGAGATTCTACCGTGCAAAAAGTAAGAGGGCGCCCTCCAATATTCAGCGAAGAAGATAGAAGGAAATTGATAGAGGGACTAAAGCCGGTTGACGAAGCTATTCTAGGATATGAAGGCGGCGACATGCTTAAAATAGTTGAGGAGAAGAAGCCTGACGTTATAGTGCTCGGATATGACCAAAGAAAAGACATGGATCAATTCATTGATGAGTTAAGAAGTAGAGGGATCAATGCTGAAGTCTATCGGCTCCCGAAGTACGGAGAATTGAACAGCTCAAGTATAATAGTCAAAAAAATAGTTGAAATGGCTAATAAGTGGGGGATTAGTGGGAGAGAGTTAGAGAGGCGGGAGCGGAGCGGCCGCTAGGAGGCGAAGCGCCTCTATCTCTTTAAAGTGAAGAGACCCAGTAACGATTAAGATGTGAGGAGGAGACCCAAAATCGTAGTATAAAAGGTTGCGAGGGTAATCTGCTTTAACGGTTGGGTTCTCGGACCCCGCTCGCGCCACGCCAACCATTAGGGTCTTTTCCAGGAGGGGGGATTGAGAGGATAACTTATGCTCTAGTTCTAGCAATATTGCTACTCCTTCGTTGACCGTCATGAAACGTTTTTCCTCAGCTCGGACGTCAAGGAAAACCAAGGTGTGTAATCCGCGCTCTATGTTCTCTCGAACAACTAGATATGGCGTCTCGGGAAAGTAATTCTCTTCCGGGAAGGGTATTGTTACAGATCTGCCAAACTTATAGTTTTCCAATCCGCAAATGCTTGGGGCAGCTGAATAAATGGATACGCCATGAATAACACGCGTTTTCACTCCAAGCTTTTCAGCTTCCAGCCTGAGCGCGACATGCGTCGTAGCCACCATAGGGTCTCCTGGAACAAGAATCGCCACACGCTTATCTCTTGCGCGAGAAAGTATTTCTTCCACATTCTCCTCAACATCTTTTCTGGTGAGAGCGCGGACATTCTTACCGATCAAGGCTTCTAAGTTATCCTTTGTTAAGCCTCCCATAACGCTTGTGTAAGCTTCAAAGTATACTTCATCTGCAGAACGGGCGGCATTTAGCCCCTTAAGAGTTATGTCATCGATACCCCACAAGCCTAAGCCAATGAAGATGAGTTCCCCCAAAAGAAAACCTCCAACTTAAAGCTCGCGTTTTATTTCGTTCGGCTTGAAAATGCCTTTCTCGGTAACCATGAAGGTGACGTATTTTGAGGGAGTTAAGTCGAATGAAGGGTTCCTGGCATTAACGTTCGGGTGTATTTTAATGTGAGTGATTGTTCCTAACTCTGGATTGTATCCTTTCACGTGCGTGATTTCCTCTGATGAGCGCTCCTCAACTTTTACAGATGAACTCGAAGAGGCGAAAGTTGTAGTAGGCGCTGCGACTATGAACGGAACACCATTCTCATACGCCGTAACCGCGAGCATGTACGTTCCTATTTTGTTTACCACGTCTCCGTTTGGAAGTATTCTGTCTGCTCCAACTAAGACAGCGTCAACCTCCCTTCTCTGGAGATAATATCCTGCAGCTGAGTCAACTATAAGGCAGTGGGGTATTCCTTCTTGGGTTAGCTCCCAACTAGTAAGCCTACCCTGTAGCCAAGGGCGAGTTTCCGTCGCGTAAACAAAGATGTTTTTTCCCTGAGCGTGGGCAAATCGAACTATGCTTAGCGCGGTTCCGTAGTCTACTGTTCCAAGCGCGCCTGGGTTGCAATGAACCATGACCTTAGCATTTTTAGGTATTAGGCTACTTCCCAGCTCGCCTATCCTTCTGCAAGCTTCAAGGTTCTCTTGGGCTATTTTTCTCGCCTCACAAAGGGCTGCTTGAGCGACTTCATCGGAGGAGTTTAAATCTTCGCACATTCCTAAGACGCGGGTAACCATGTTTTGCATGTCTACAGCTGTAGGCCTCGTGGAAAGAAGGTGGGCGGCAACCTTGCTAAGAAAAGCTTTCAGCTCCTTTGAAGGGAGATGACGATTTTGAAGAGCTGCTTGAGCTAGCCCATAACATGCGGCTACCCCTATGGCTGGCGCTCCTCTAACCTTCATCATCCTTATGGCCTCGGCGACTTCCTCCACGTTCTTTGCCCTATAAATTGAAAACTCGAACGGGAGCTTTGTCTGATCGATCATGCAAACAACGTCCTCCTCCATCCATACGGTTTGGTACTCCCTTACCTCACTACCGATTCTGACTTTCATAGCAACCATCTCGCAGGGGGGACGTTTTAGCAGATACTAAAAAATCCACGCTCTAATTTTTAACTCTACGACCACCCCCTAAAATGAAAGGGTAGGGAAGTCACTTTTTATATGCAGAAATTAAATCGATCTTTGTAATGATTCCTACTATTTCTCCCTTGTCCACAACTAGAACAGCGGGGTTCCCGCATATTATTAAGTGACGGACTACGTCTATACTGGTAGACGGGTTCACTGTGGGAAAGCTTTCCTCCATAAGGTCTCCAACAGTTTTATCAAAAACGTCCTTCCCCTCCGAGAGACGCTTCATTATGGTGCCCTCACTTAGGCTACCAACCAAGCGCCCTTCATCCACAACTGGTAGTTGCGATATGCCTTTTTTCTCCATGAGACTAATAGCCTTCCTAACTGGTTCCTTAGTAGATACAGATATGACCGGGGAGAACATTATGTCCTTGGCGCAGATTTTACTCCTGTCAAACTCGCCCAGCGCGTTAATTATCTTTCTAAGCGTTGAGAGACGTGGGTCTACCGAGCCAGATTCGATCCTAGCGATTAACGACTGGCTTACGCCAGCCATCCGTGCCAGTTCCTCCTGCGTAATACCTAGGCGCTTCCTCGCTTGTTTAAGATCTTCTGGTGAAGGAAGGTAGAACATCAACATCACCTTAAAGAAGAGAAAAAAGGTCCTTCTTGAAGCATTATCACTTATAATTGAGGAAAACATTACTTTTAATTTTTCTACGGGTCTGTTTGTTTTCTAAACTAGAAGGAAATTTATAGGGGCAAGTGGGTCGTTAAATGTGGATGACGCAAAGTTCCTAGAAGGGTTATGCTGTGAAGAAAAGATGCGAAATACTGTGCAGCGGAGTAGTTCAAGGAGTCGGCATGCGGCCTTTCGTGTACCGGATAGCTGTCAAAAACAGCTTAACAGGCTACGTCCTCAACTTGGGGGATGCCGGAGTAAAAATAGTCGTTGAAGGAGAAGAGGAAGACATTAAAAGGTTTATGATGGAGCTAAAGGAGAAAAAACCCCCACTGGCAAAGTTTGAGAAGATAAGGACGAAGTGGGGAAAGGCACGCGGAGAGTTCGATACGTTCACCATAGAGAAGAGTAGCAGTGACAGGATACTCGAAAGTTCCTACATACCTCCAGACGTGGCGATCTGCAATAACTGCATACAGGACATGTTGAACCCTAATGATAGGCATTACAAGTATGCGTTCACATGCTGCGCGGACTGCGGTCCAAGGTATACATCAATAATAGGTTTACCCTACGATAGAGAACTAACAACGATGCGAGACTTCCCTCTGTGCCCTCACTGCATGGAGGAATACATGAACCCTATGGATAGGAGATACCACGCTCAAGGAATATGCTGCCCTATCTGCGGCCCAAAACTCACACTCCACGCGAAAAACGGTGAGCTCATAGATTGCAACAACCCAATAGCGGAGGCAGCCAGATTAATAAATGAGGGGGCCATAGTGGCTGTGAAGGGTATAGGGGGAAGCCACCTAGCGGCGCTCACAACTGATGACGAATGCGTACTTAAACTAAGGCAGAGGAAAAGAGACAGGAAGTATAAGCCCTTCGCTGTCATGTCTCTGAGCCTCAACGAAGTAAGAAAGTATGCAGAAGTTAGTCAAAAAGAAGAGGAGGTTCTAACATCCTTCAGACGACCCATAGTGCTACTCAGGAAAAAAGAGGACTTTCCGCTTTCTAAGTGGATTAGCCCCGGACTACACAACATAGGTGTGATGCTGCCATACTCGGGACTGCACATACTCTTGCTGCAAGAGGTCACAGACCCCGCTGTCATAATGACCAGCGGAAACGCGTCAGGAAAGCCCATAGCAGCAAGCAACGAGGAAATCATCACCCACCTTAGCGACTTAGCAGATTACTTCTTGCTCCACAACAGAGTGATATACCAGAGGTGTGACGACTCTGTTGTCAAGATAGTAAATGGAAAAACCAAGCTGATACGCAGGTCAAGAGGCTATGTGCCAGAACCAATAGAGACGCCGATACCGTACAGGGGAAAAGGAATACTGGCAGTCGGACCAGAACTAACAGTAACAGTAACCGTTATGAAGGGAAGTAGGTGCTATGCCAGTCAACACATAGGCGACGTCTCAGGCGACCTCGACATGATGGAGTTCCACGAAAGCGTCACGACACACCTGCTAAAACTTTTAAACGTAAATCCTGAAGCCTTGGCATGTGATCTGCACCCTCAATTCATGACGACCAAGATAGCAGAAGAATACGCTGAAAAATGGCAGGTCCCGCTGGTGAGGGTTCAGCACCATCATGCCCATGCGGCTGCACTAAAAGCGGAGCACAAATTGGATGAACCCATAGTCTGCATAGCGTGTGACGGCGTCGGCTACGGGCCAGATGGAACTATATGGGGTGGAGAAGTGCTACTCTCAGACTATGAGTCGAGCGAGAGACTCGGGCACCTTGCCCCCCAACTTATGCCCGGAGGAGACCAAGCCACTAAGTACCCAATAAGAATGGCGGCATCCATTCTCAGCCGTGTTTTGTCCGACAGTGAACTGAGGGATATTCTAACATCAAAATACATTGACGGGTTTAAATACGGGGAAAAAGAGGTGGAAGTTGTCCTAAAGATGATAAGAGACGCTAAGGGGCCTCTCTCAACCAGTACAGGGCGCGTCTTAGACGCTATAGCAGCCCTGCTAGGAATATGCATGGAGAAAACATATCAAGGAGAGCCAGCGATGAGGCTTGAGGCAGCGGCGGCAAAAGGCAAACCAACCCTGAAAATAGAGCCCAAAATAAGTCGCTCAGACGGACGATACGTACTTGACACGTCCCAAATACTTTCTGAAGTGCTACAGGCGTTAGGAAAACATAGAGTAGAGGACTTAGCGGCATCCGCCCAGCACGCTATAGCAATAGGATTAGCGGACATCGCCGTGAACGTGGCACAAGAGGAAAATGTGAGAACCGTTGGGTTTACAGGAGGCGTAGCATACAACGAAGCCATAACAAAAACCATAAGAAAGCACGTCGAAAAAAACGGGCTAGTTTTTATACAGCACTCAGTTATACCTCCAGGCGACGCTGGAGTGAGCATAGGGCAAGCGATAGTGGCGGCGTGCAGATTATTAGGTTAGAAGTTGCCAGCAACCATAAACGGCTTAGCATACTCCTCAACCAACTGAATTAACTGCTCCTCTAGCTTTTTAAGATGGGGACTTGATTCCCCATAATCCAACCTCAACCTTTCGCGATAACTCGATATGAGGCTTGAAAGCTCAATGTAAGGCGCCAAGTTTGGAGTGTCCAGTAGCCCAACGTAACCTAGAAGGATTAACGTGTAAATTGACTTCACAACGTTCCTACAAGCCTGCTCGAGTACACGTCTAAAGGCGCCCTTTGTAACCCCGCGGGCAAGACGTGGCCTCCGCCCTCTCGCATTCCTAGAAGCTCTCAGGAGACCTTTGAGGGAATACTGAACTCCTCTTCCAGCGCTTTCATCTAGAAGAAAATGGATGACCAGCGTTTCAAACTGTATACGGGTGAGGTTAGACGAAGAGAGAAGGCGAGAAACAATAGAGTCGCCGAGGAGGCGACGCAGAAAATCCTCTAATTCGTTCAGTTCGACGTCTGCTCTGTCCATCTTCAGCCACCTTCACTTTTCAATTTGCCAAGCGTAGTGTACTGCTCCTCTAGGAGCTGGAATAATCCAAGTTCCTTCAGCTCTAACTCATCAAAAACTGTTTTCATCTTCTCCAGTATGGCAAGCCTGCAGAATACTGTTGCTCCACGCTCCCCAAACTTTTTCTTGAGCAGGGAGATGAAGCTACTAGGAAGCCTTACGTTGAAGTTTTGATCAAGCCGAGTCTTAGGGTCCTTCCTCACATAGACTATTTTCTCCACTACCTGGACGGGTAGAGGCGACGTGACCTTCTCATCCACCAGAGATAATGAGGCCGCTGGCTGAGGATGAGCCACGGCACCTTCCTCATAGTTAAGAGGAGCAGGAGGCTGTGAGATTTGCCCATACTTTTCCTGCTCCTTGACTTTCTTCGCTATGTCAACCAGCCTCGTCATCTTATATCACCCGCATCGATGCGCGACATCGATATCTGAAAGCGATATCAGACTACTCTGGAACCTCCTCGATGCATGGTAAAGCATCCACAAGGGCTCCATCGATCACAGGGCTTCCTCCATCCTTGAACCTGTTAGCAGCAACGAACACTGCCTGGTTGCAAAGCATACGAAGGTCACGCCCCACACCCATAGACTTTCGTTTCAAAGCAGGAACCGCATCCTCGGTGAAGGGGTGTATTTCAAAAGAGGACTCGTCAAACTCCTTAAGGCGGCCGCTAGCCCAATAAAGCCTCCTGCCGATAAATTCCCTGACGCCGCGCTCATCCAATGGTTCAAGCTCGATCTCCCAACATCTATCATAGAGGTGAGGGACGCCTTCCTTGAGACCTATAGCATGAGTCTTCGTTCCAGTCAAAACGAGCATGCATATCATCTGATCCTCGTCGCCCTCCTCCGCAGCCCGCTTAATCGCATTAATCTCCCCCTCGTCAAGCTTCATTTTTTTAAGCTTAAGGAACCGCTTGAATTCATCTTCTTCTTCAACTACGAACCGCTTGGCGTCCTTCAGCGTTAAGTCGCCGACCTCCTTGATCTTAATAAAGACCTCAACGTCGTTCTCGCCGAAATCATCTATGAATATCAACGTAAGATATCCACTCAAAAGATATCGAAGCATGATATCATACTTGACCAGCACGTAAATGTCTTCAGCATTGGCCGATCGAGAATATGGAACCCTAAGTTTCTTCGCCAAAACCTCAGCCATCTGCCTCACATACAGCTTACTCTGAGACACCATCACGGGATAGAAACGATACTCAGGGTCACCCTGCCTAGAAAGCTCTAGAAGGTCCCCGTAAATCAGCTCGAGAAGCGTCGTTTTACCCATGCCGGGAAACTCGCTCGTTATCAGTATATGCCGCTCCCTAGCCTTAATGTAATCATCGATCTCAACTATTACATCATGAGGAGCCACGAACAGTTCAGGGTCGCTTAACCTCACACTCGAAAACGGGTTCCACCTCCACCCGAAGAAGGAGTAGTATGCATTTCTAATCTCAGCCACCGAAGGGTAGAGACGCCCAACAGCACCCATACGCTCCACACAACCACCTCCGACATCCGATATCGACAGCCGAAAAAGATACCAGAATCCAGATATCAAAACCAGAAAACGATACGCAAAATCTAAAGAGAAAAAACATCGTAATACGTAGAGAACACCAACAGAATACGAGAAATACGCGGGAAGGCCAGCTGCGATTGAAAAGGAACACGAGCTCAAGAAACACTAAGAGAGCTAAACGAGAACCAAGAGCGACGTAGGTTTACAAAAAAGTATACCCACAGGGAGCCTAAAGCAGAAGAGAACATCAAACGAAAAGGATAAATACCAGAAATATGGAGGGAATACCTCCATAAATAAGAAAGACGAAGAGCACAACAGTATTAGTTACTTTGGAACATGTGTTCCAAAAATCACGACTTTTTGCTCTCCTTAAGCGCAGCATAAGAAGTAAGGAGGTCCACCCAAGATTTGAGAAAACCCTTGGCGAACCCCGCCCTCTCAGGAAGGTTTGAGGAGAAAACTTGCGCCAGAGAATCCAGATACTTCGCGTATCTCCTAGCGTCTTCTGCTGAGAGACCATTCATTAGTGAAACTATTAGGGAAATCTGGTTAAGTTTTTCAAGACCTGCAAGCCAACCTCGCCAGGCCAGCTCAACCCATTTATCTTTAAACCGTGATTCCTCCAAAGCTGCTTTAGCGATTTCAATGGCCTTCTTGTGATCGCCTTCAGCCAATGCTTTAACGAATTCTTCAACTTCACTCAAAACAACCACCCTGCTTAATTAAATATATAAAAAGACGACTAATTAAGATTTCCAGCAAAATGACGATTTCAGCAATCGAAAATGGATGTCGTAATCAGATATCGATACTTGAATTGCATTTTTTATTTTTGTTCAGTGCATGAAGTGCGACAAGCACCCCTTCGTTTCTACTGTAACAGGTAAACTTATAAATCACTAAGCTAAACTTGAGCTTTTTATACAAAAAACTTATA
>JAHLWW010000002.1 GCA_019057715.1 Candidatus Jordarchaeum sp. JNZ_1113 | reverse complement strand
CGGCTTCGGAAACGAACCAATAACACTGTTGAAGTACCTTGACTTTGACTGTCACCTGATATGTGCGGACTTCTTCCCGAACGTTGTGGACGAATGCATGCACACAACGATCGAAATAAACGGCCAAAGTAAGTCACTCAGAGAATTAGAGAATGTCGAGTTCGTAGTTCTTGATCCTTCAATGAGGAAGCCTTTCCCTATAGCGGACGAATACGTGGATGCCGTCTTCTCTTTTGCGCTTCTCCATTGGAGTAAGCATCCAGACAAAATAATAAGTGAATGTGCGAGAGTACTAAAGAAAAATGGAAAACTAATGATGGTGACCCCATTAAAGAAAGAGGGAAGCCGCATCACGACGGCGGACGTGTTACTTAAACTAGAAGGAGGAAACAAAATCTACACTAGAAAAGAAGTAGAAAAGTTTCTAGTGGACGCGAAATTGACAGATTACACCATATTTATCTCGCACATGATAGTTGCAAAAAAGAGTTAAAGGGCCACGAAGGCTAGCAGCACACTTCCCTTTCTGTTTTTATTTACAGCACATTACAAGAATGTAAAAAAAAGCAAGTATGGGAAGCTCGATTGAATTATTAAGTTAAATAAGTTGGCTCACGTGGTAGGCTATAGAGGGTCATAAATTGGATTTTTGGTCCAACATCGTTTTTAAAAAGTGTTATTTATTTTGGATGGCATCCATGACCTGCAAGAGACTTTTTTAATAAGTTGGATTAATATTAAAGTGGTTCGTGGTTTAGGTGCCTTAGTTTAGTTTTTAATAAACTGAGCGCTAAAGTGAGAATTAAAGTAATTTGGAGGTATTACGGTACTTTGTAACATAAGTAGGTTGGAGGGTGTGCCTTGGATTATCAGGCCTTGGAGGAAAGGTTGAATTATTTCCTTCGGCTTCGGACGTATCCTGTCGGCGTTAAGCTCGTCAGGAGTGAAAAGGGTTTTCCTGAGAGAGTTAGGCGTCCTAGTGATTTAGGCATGAAGCTTGCCACCTGTCAGGGGGTTTCCCTCGCGAGACGTAATCTTTGGGTTGTTGGTTTTACCGCGGATGATATAGCCTGCATACCGTCAGCTATACTTTATGGCTTCTTAAGGGTTGAGCGTGCTGAGGACGTGAAGGAAGCAATGAAGGCGATGGGTTACAGGGAGACTGACGAGGGATACGAAGAACTTGTCAGCCACTTAACACCACTAATCACTGGGGAGAACTATGGAGTTTACTTTGCACCTCTCAGGAGGATGAAGGAGGATCCTGATGTTCTCTTGGTTTATTGTAACTCGGCGCAGGCAATGAGGTTGATTCATGCCGCTAACTATAAGTGGGGGGTTGTGGCTGGCAGCTTCTTAGGGCTGGCTGAGTCTTGCAGGGCTGTTGTTGAAACTTTGAGGGGCAGGAAGCCTGGAGTATTTATTCCCGGAGCAGGAGACAGAGCCTTCGCGCAGACAGCAGATGACGAAATAATCTTCGCAATACCGTATGGTATGCTGGAGGGAGTGATTGATGGGCTAGAAAAGGCTGGCGCGAAGGTAGGAGTACGCTATCCCTTTCCAATGATACCACAACAGCCGCTACCCCCACCCGCATGGACAATTCTAGAAGGAAGAGTCTCGAAGCCTTAAGCACCTCCTTTTTTTATAGGATGTGCTCGAAGAGGTTCATTTAATCTCGTATCAGGTTTTCTCCAAGTTGGAGGCTAGAAGTATTTTTCGAGTTCTCCTTCTTTTTCTAGCTGGCGGAGCCAGCTTATTCTGCCAACCCTGTATTTGTCTCCTCCCCCGGAGATTATTTCTAGGACTTCCTTAATGGTCTCCTCTGGGGTTTTTGATGTCGTGTCGACCTCGTAAACTAATTCCCACCCGTATGCCTCAACGGCATTATATGTGCATACCCCTAGAATTTCAGCTTGAACGTTCTCCCGGATCTTGCCTTCGCTCCACCCTCTCTCAGCAAGTCTCCTCCACAGTTCTTTTGGGTGAGTTCTCAGTATGATGGCTTTTTCAACCCAGTCTTTGGGCGTCACTTCAGCATAGTGTCCTTCAACTATTAGTCTTCCTTCCGCCTCCTCGGCTAGTCGCCCAATTTCAGGTATGAGCCGGTCTACGTCAGCAATGAGACTTCCCCTCTCCGTGTCAACTCCAAGAAAAAGCTCTTTATCCCTTACAAGGTCACCTAGACTAACCCACTTCACATCCATGATGCCAGATAGTGTGCGGGCAACTGTGGTTTTTCCTGTCCCGGGTGTCCCGCTCAAAACAACCAATTGAAATTTCATAAGGACCCAACTCCAACAGGTAACGAGGAACTTGTATAGGCACTAGCCAAACAAATGCCGTTTTCGTTTAGGGCGGTTAAAACGCGCTTATTCTTCGGATAGAGTAATTGTGAAACATACTATGTCGCCTTGGCATCAGCTTGACTTTAAGGTATTTTAAATCTTTTCACTTTTCCTCAATATAGTGAAAGAGGAATTTTTAGGTTAACCATAAAAAGTTTTAAGGTAGATTCTCCGTATTTAATGGAAGGAACGTTGTTTTTCTTATGGAGGTGGGTTTTTGAGCAACGGCTTTTTAAGAAGCTTAATAGTTAAGGTTGCGGAGGCCGTGGAGGGGTTCCATAACGAGGATTACGGTTCTTTTGCTATCTCTCTTTTAGTTTCTACTCTTCTGAGGAGTGAGAAGAGCGTCTTGGCTTACCTTATGAATGACGTTGTGGGTTTTGTTAAGCGTGTTTCGAAGAGGAATGTTAGAGTTACTCTTTGGGGGGACTGCGGCGCGAGACTTGCAAGGGAGGGAAAGGTGGCTGAGGCAGAGGAGGCGTTTAGAATGGCCTTAGAGGACTTAAAGAATATGGAGGAGGGAAATGTGGGGCAGGTTTTACCTAAGTTGGCTGTTAGGATGGCTGAGGCTGCTGCAACCAGTGGTCAGAAAAAATTTGTAGATATGATTTTTGAGGGATTAGCTTATGCTGACGCGTTTAGCAGGATGGCTGCTGTTGGGGCGGCTACTGTTGGTTTGCGCTTGCTTAGAAGCGAGGAGTTTGAGGGAGCGTTTAACATGTTGATCGATGTCTCGGAAAGGTATGGCGTTCCAGGTAGATGCGTTGAGGTGCTCGTTGAAGTTGCACGGTGGCTTGTAAAAATCGGCGAATATAATGGGGGGTTAATGCTTCTTGAGGAGGCGCTCAAATGGGCTAGGAGGGAGTTTCGGGATGAAAGAGACAGGCTCCTGATGAAGGTTGCTGAGGGGTTCTTATGGGCTGCTGAGGCGGCGGGCTCAGTTGAAAATGTTGACAAGGCATGGATGGTGGCATTCGAGATAGAGGAGCCTTACAGGAGGGCTTGGGTTGAGGGCGACACTGTTAGAGTTTTGGCTAGTTTAAAGGGGGAGAGAGGAGAGAGGGGGCTGGAGAAGGCGAAGGTGATGGCTGAGCGAATAGGGGAGAAGATGGTTAAGGCTTGGACTATGCGTGACGTTGCGGCCCTACTTTTTGAGGATGGGTTAGTGGAGGATGCTGTGGAGGTTCTCAGAAAGGCTGTTGACGTGGCTAGAAGCATACTGTCGGACAGGGAGCGGTTGCCCGTTCTAAAGGACATAATAGTTGACCTTGCAAAGATTGGAGGAAAAACTGGTAATGAAAGATTAGTAGAGGAGGCTTTAATGCTGAGTGAAGAAGTTAAGGGTGACGTGAGGTATTACTCATTTACACTTCAAAAAATAGTTGTTGAAATGCTCAGAGTTAAGGGTGTGGATGCTAGTCATCTGACGCGCGTGCTCAGTGTTCTGGGCATGATGGAGCCAAGCTTTCAAGAGCTGGCGGTGTGTGACGTGCTGAAGTTCGTCGAGGATGAGAGAAAAGAGTTGGACAAGGTGATTAATTTTATCTTAAGGTGGGCTGAGGAGGTTAAGGATCCCTTTTATAGGGCTTGCATTAGGGAGAGGGTGGCTGAAAGCTTGCTGAAGGCTGGAAGAGTAGAGGAGGCGGCTTCCCTTATTAGGGAGATACGAGAGGAGGCGGAGAGGCTGGAGGAGCCGATGCGTTCTTCTCTTATAGGGGGGTGCTCATTGGTCTTGGCTATGATAGCTGCAGCCGGGCGAGGGGACTGGCAGGAGGCGCTCGCTTGTTTAGAGAGACATGCTGACACGAGTCGTAAGCTTGACTTCGCCATCCAGATAGCTGGGAGAATGCTTGATGCAGGAGAGTATGACGCTGCTGGAAAAGTGATGGATGAGTTGGAGGTGAAAGTGGATGCTTTGAATCCCATTCCAAGGTATCTTCTGGGTAGAGAGCTCGCTCTCCTGCTTTTATATGCAGGCTTCAAGCTTAAGAAAGAGGACCTTATTAATAGAGCTGTTAGGCTTGTGCGGTGTGCTGAAGGCGTGGATAAGAGAGCGGAGTTTCTCCAGGAATTGGTGGAGAGGGCTATTGAGGTGGCAGACTCTATGTAGAAGTGGGGTTGGCTTCTTGAGGCGTGCCGTTATTTAACGATTGTTATATTAAATAAAGGGCGAATTATATAAAATATCGATTTTCAACGATAAATATATATGTGGCCGAGTAGTAATCATAAGTTGCGAGAAGGGTAAGGAGGGGTGCTGACGAGCAACATAACAAGTAGCATTGAGGTATTAAAGTCCACTCTGGATAACAGGCTTGTCAGGTTCATGCTCAAGAGATTCACCGGGAAGTGTGAGAAAGACGGAGCGAGAAGGCTTAGGGTTGCCTTAGAGCTCTTCGCCGGAATAAGGAAGCGTGCCTGCTACATGTGTAGCCATGTAGTGAGACCACTAGTGGAGTGGGCTATCGTGAAGGGGGGAGAAGCCTTCGGAGTTTCGGAGGATGAATTGAAGAGACGTTTCAGTGACGCTTATTGGTGCACTGGGCTCACGAACGTGGTCCTAGGTATAGCTAAGTTCGGGGTTAGGAAGCCTTTTGTTCCGGGGGCGCCGTTTCTAGTAGTTTGGGATTACACCTACGCCTGCAATCTGAGATGTAAGCATTGTTATGCCTCCGCAGGAGTACCGTTGGAGGACGAGATGAGCTTAGATGAGAAGCTAAAAGCCGCGGAGAGCCTGGCTGATGCGGGAGTAACGGCTGTGGCTTTCTCCGGCGGAGAGCCACTCGTCAGAAAAGACGTTTTTAGGGTTATGGGCGAGCTCAAGGAGCATGGGGTTTTTGTAGCTATTGCTACTAACGGCACACTCATAACAAGGGAGATGGCAAGGAGAATTAAGGAGGCTGGCGTCGGTTTTGTCCAGATAAGTCTTGATGGGAGCGTGGCGGAGGTGCATGACGACTTCAGAGGTATAACCGGAGCTTACGAGAGAACCATTCAGGGGATAAGGAACTGCGTTGAGGAAGGTTTATTTGTCGAAGTTTCAACGACGGCGACGAAGACCAACTATGGTGAAATAGGCAAGATAGCTGATCTTTGTGAGGAGCTAGGTGTAAAATGGTACATGATATTCAACTTCGTCCCGACCGGAAGGGGGCGCTTCATAATCGAAAATGACCTAACCCCCGAGGAGAGAGAAGAACTCCTCACTTACCTTTGGAGGAGAATGCATAGTAGAAAAAAGGTTGAGTACCTTTCGACTGCTCCTCAGTTTGCCAGAGTAGCCCTCCAGCAGGAGGGAGAAGCAGGAGTTATGAAAATTCCAGGGCACTTCTACAACCCCGAACTATACGGGCAACTGAAGAGCCTTGGCGGATTTATAGGTGGATGCGGAGCTGGACGAATGTATGCGGCTTTAAAACCCAATGGTGCCCTTCAACCATGCGTCTTCATGCCGCTCACCATTGGCAACCTGAGAGATGATTCTTTTGAGGAGCTTTGGGATATCCACCCGGTCTTTGAAACTCTCAGGGATAGGAGCAAGTTAAAGGAGAACTGCAGGTCTTGTCCCTACAGAGATTACTGCGGAGGGTGCAGGGCGAGAGCTTACAGTTACTTTGGAGAAATAACAGCCCCAGACCCTGGATGCATAAGGAACAAAGAGTTTTTCGAAGTTATCAAAAGGAATTGAGCCTGCTCCCAGTCGGATACATCCCACATAACCATCCTCGATTTAAGTTGCAGGTGGAACTGAACCAATAAATGTAATTTTCAGGTATTGGTTTGGATGAATTAAGAACTTTCGTAATTTTACTCGTCAATTACATTTTTATGGTAAAAATATTTTTCTTCCTTTAAGTTTGGAAGCTTGGTTGCTCAGCCTGGTTTAAAGGTTTCCTTAATTCTCTGCTGGTTAGGGTTGGGCTTCTTAGTTTTAGCTCTTCTTTCCGATAAAAATATAAGGTTTGTGACTGGGGCGTAGTGGTGTTTCCGGGTGGTGTCATTGAGGAGCGTCAGGTTTGTGTTGGTTCTCATGATAACTATTGGCACGTTGGGTCCTATAGGTGGAAACTTGATTCTCCCCATGGTTTCCGTTCTCAAAAACGAGTTTTACACTGACATCTCTATGATAATGCTTTCAGTTACACTTTTCATGATTCCATCAGCGCTCGTCCAGTTTTTCTCAGGCAGCTTATCGGACGTGTATGGGAGGAGGCCGCCAATAGTAGTTGGACTTGTTATTTATGGTCTAGGCTTCATTCTGGCGTCCACGACGAGTAACATATGGTGGTTTATAGCCGCTAGAGTTTTGCAGGGAGCTGGAAACGCGTTGGCTACCCCTGTCCTAATAGCAGTTATAGGAGACTTGACTGACACCATGAACAGGGGGAGGTGGATGGGATTTTACAGCTCGGCGCTGAGAGCAGGTATAGCTCTCGCCTCCCTTATAGGAGGAGTAATGGCATACCAGTGGAGGGCGCTCTTCGTGGCGATGGGAGTTATAAGCTTAGCAATTGCTGCTTGCTCCTGGGTCTGCTTAGGGGGACTTAAAGGTGGGGTTAGGGTGGAAAGCGAGCTGGTAAGAAACTTAAAGAAAACAGTGATGAACAAGGGGGTTCTTGCCGTAAGTGTGGCAGGGTTCATAACCTTCTTCTCTTACGTTGCCCTTATATCTATCACGTCAGATGCGCTTACAAGCTTCCCATATTTCTTGGACCCCAGCTCTGTCGGGCTGATTCTTTCAGTAAGCGGGGTCACCGGAATCATTTCGGCCTTTCTGGCAGGGTTTTTAGCAGATAGGTTTGGTAGGAGAACTATTTCGTCGGTGGGGGCCCTCATTGCATCATTTTCACTAGTAGTTCTCGCCGCCATCACGATTTACCCATCACCTTTCTTCCCATTCTACTATATACCCAACGTGCTCGGGCAGGACGTGAAGGGAATAGACATCCAAACCCTCGTTTCCATGTTTGTCCTTCAAAGCCTGATGAGAACTGCCACTTCTGAAGCCTTCGCGCAATTCTTAGTGTTAATGAGTGTCATGGGGATTGGAATATCGCTCACTTGGCCAGCTCTGCTCGCCCTCTCCGTGGAAATTGTCCCACCACAGCAAAGAGGAGCCGCCTCATCAATCTTTAACGGCACAAGATTTCTTGGATACGCTATTGCGCCAACGGTTTTCGCGCCAGTATATCTTCAAGCTGGACTAGACGCAGCGTTCTTCCTCAGCGCAATAATGCTTGGATTAGTTGTCGGAATGGTCTACCTAGCAACGAGTAGCAGAGTAAGAATATTTGAGGAAAACGAGGAGCTGAAAGAGGCAGGGTAACTGCTACTCTTTCCCGCCACCGACGAGGCCGCGTGGATCCACTCTTCTTATTACCGGTATTTTGTCGAATACCTTGTCTGTTGACACTATGGTTCGGTCTTGAACCTTGCTCAGTGTGGTGGCGGCATAATATGCGTCGAAGAGGGAGGTGAGACCATATTGCCTCATAAGCGTGAAGGCGAGGAGATCTGTCGTAGCGTCAGTTTCAAGAAAGACTAGGTTTTTTATGTTAACCAGCGAGGCGGTTCTACTTATGAGCTCGTCTAAGCTTACACCTTCGTTTACTGAGACATAGTAGAGCTCGTGGAGGACTTCTCTTGAAGCATAAACCTCTCCAAAGCACCCCTCTTCTATCATTTTTATTAGTTTTCTCGCTACGGGCTTAAGCCAATCGTCAGCTTTCACGTAGGCGTAAAGGACATCGCTTTCGATCAGCATCATTACACTCCCTTCCCCAGCTTCCGCCACACAAAAATAAAAGTTCTTGCTGTCTTTCAGACGGCGCTGCTCCTTCTTTCAGCTCTTCCACGCGCATCCATCATAGCTGCCCTCTCAGCTTCATCCTTCAATTCCCTTGCACTCTTCTCAGTACTTAACCATCCCTCTGCGTGCTCACTAGGCTTTCCAGGCAAAGGAATTACCACAATGAAACTTCCGGCGGGAATAACCACGGCTTTCGTGCTTCGAACACCAAAGTTTCTTGGGAGAGTTAGGCGCCCCCGCTCATCCACCGAAACCACAGCCATAATAATTCACCCATAAAAATCATTTTATCCCACAAAAATAAAATTTTCCCACAAACGACGAGCGTGAACGTAAAGGCCTCCACTTAAAATGAGAGGCTCTTCCTAATGGTTCAAACCACTATTACTATTAAGCCTATTTAATGTGGCCTCTGACCGACATAGAGTTCACTGAAATGCAAAATCATGCATCCTAGTAACTATATTCGCCTGGATAGTTCGGTGGACTCTTAAGAGTATTAAATTTAATTTAAATTGTTTAACGAAGGAAGCTGGTTGTCGAGTGCTTATTCGGAAAAGGATAGTGGGAGTTTTACGGGTCTTTACTGTTTTCTCCTGCCGGTTTGCTAGAAGAGTTTTAGCCCTAACGTTTCTAGTGGTTTAAAGTGTTTGTAGTTTAAGGTAAAAAGTTCGGCGTTATTGTTGATGGCTATTGCCGCTATCATGGCGTCTGTCCTCCGTACTGGAGTGCCCTTCTTTTCTGCTTCAAGTTCCAGTTTTGCCGCCAACACAGCGTCTTTCTTGGTGTAGTCAAGCACATGAAGCTCCAGCAATTCTTCGATGGGCTTAGCGTACTTATAAAGGCCGTAAAGTATTTCGTGGAGGTTTATAGCGGTAGTGCAGACGGTATCCCCACTCTCCACTATGCGTTTCAGCAGGTGGTCGCCCTTCTCCGACTTTTTATCCATGATTTCTATGAGGATATCGGTGTCCACTATTATCATCTACGCTCCTCCCTTAAAGACGAAATCTCCGAGATCATTTTCTCCTTGTCTGAGAACTCGACGCGCCCTCTAAGCTTCACGAGCACGTTAACGCTTCCTCCTGCGCTTTCAATAAGCCTCTCGAACAACTCACTGAAGCTCTCGCCGGGACGTTTAACAGCCATTAAACGCCTGTAAACGTCATCCCTAATAGTAATCGTTTTGGTCATGTAGCATCCCTAGGAGTTATATGTTTAAACATACATTTAAACATTATCAGTCGCCGAAAACGTATACCGGGAAAGAAACAAGAAATAAGGAAAAGCAGAGTTGTGCTTTTTCCGTAAAACGGAATTATAAAAGGGAAAAGGTTGGTAGAGTTATGCTGGAACGAAGACATAGTATGGGTTACCCTCTTTCGATATCGCGGTTTCTACTTTCAACTTCATCCCGGGCTTGATCTTCTCTTTGAGCTCCGCTGGGTCCGGCTTCACTCCTTTTAGCCAGCCTACGGCTTTCAGTCCCTCTTTCAACTTCGCTACGGCAACTATGTATGTTTCTTCTTGGGCGAATGAGGATGGCTTAACCATGACGGCTGTGGCTGTCAGGAGCTCCGCTTCTTTGCTGAGCTCGACCCATTCAACTTCTGAGGAGTAGCAACTTGGACAGTCCGCCTGTGGTGGGAAGGTCATCCTTCCACAATTTTTGCATTTCGTTGTCAGGAACTTGCCCTGCTTAAGTCCTTCCCAGAACGGTAAGGTTTTACTTATTGGTAGCTTGTAAATCAATGTGAGGGGTCTCGAAGCTATGAATGGCTTTTCCTCTTTCTTAGACATTGCTCATCCCTCCTTCATTATTTTCGGCTCAGTATTGTTATGTAAGCGTAGTGTCCTGTTCCTCCAACGTTGTGAGCCAGAGCATAGCCGTGCTTTATGGGTGCCTGATTGCTTTTAATGTATTCTCCTCTCAGCTGCTTGGTCAAGCTGTAGATCATGCTTGTCCCAGTTGCGCCTATCGGGTGTCCTTTCGCTTTTAGTCCGCCGTCAACGTTTATCGGGATCTTCCCGCCTATGTATGTTTGTCCTTCCTCTACGAGCTTGTAGGCTTCGCCCCGCCCGCAGAAGCCTATGTCCTCCATTGCCATTAGTTCAGCTATCGTGAAGCAGTCGTGGACGTTTGCCACGTCTATCTTGTCAGGAGTTATCTTTGCCTTCTTGAACGCCTTCTCCGCCGCTACTTGCGCCGCCTTAAGCCCTACGAAGCTCTCCCTCTTGCTGAGGTTGGCGGAGCCACCGCATCCCTCGATCGCTTCTATCCAGACAGGTGTATCAGTTAGCTTCTTCGCCTTTTCCTCGGCCGCCAATATGACGGTTGCGGATCCGTCCGTTATCGGGCAGCAGTCAAATAGCTTTAGGGGCCAAGCTATGTAGGGTGACTTGAGCACTTGCTCAACAGTTATCTCCTGCCTGAACTGGGCGTACGGGTTTGTCGCCGCATACTTGTGGTTTTTGACTGCGACCATGGCGAGGTGCTCCTCGCTCGCGCCGTACTGGTTTAGGTAGGCTGTTGCGTGTAGCGCGTAATAGCCGGGGAAGGTTAAGCCGAAGTGCTGAAACTCCCAGAAGAAGAAGCCCGCCCTGCCTATAAGCTCAACTATGTAGGGCGTGTCGAGCTCTGTCATCTTCTCACACCCAACAGCCATGGCGACGTCCACCTTCCCGCTTGCGACAGCGTTGTAAGCCATGGAGAGAGCCGCTGACGACGTGGCGCATGCAGCCTCAACTCTTAATAGTTCAGCGTTGTAAAGCTCGGCGTAGTCCGCTATGGCGACTGCGGGAAGCGTCTCCTCGCAGAAGCCGCCGTTACCGACCACAAGGAAAGGTATGTCTTCAGGAGCAAGTCCAGCATCTTCCAGCGCCGGCTTGATGGACTCAAATGCGAGCTCACCCAGGTTAACATCGTCTCTCCTGCCAAACTTCGAGTGCCCTACTCCAACCACGGCAACTCTCCTCATAATAACCCCTCAAACTCCTATCCGGATGGAAGAAGATTCAAACCAAATAAAAAACTTCTGGAAACAGCTGAGTGCGAAAGAAGCATAAACAAACAAAATCAGGTGGACGATGGAAAAAATAAAGACCCATTGAGGTGCTGGGACCCAAATCGGACCATTTATCAGGACCGAATTTCAATATGAAGTTCACGTGGTCAGAATTCTTTTATGTCTATTCCGCTCTTCTCGAGGCTGTGAGCTACGCTCCTCAGAAATTCCTTTAGGTCTTCAAGGTTGTAATTGATAAGGACGTAAACTTTTTTTCACGTCTATCTTTGTGTAAGCATGAGCGATGATATGCCTGAACTTAGCCATTGACGCCAGTATTTTAGCTAGGTCCGGCGGTATTATCTTCTCTTCGCTTAAAACATTGAACGCGTCAGCATAACTTTCAGGTGTTCTGAGTCCTAGTCTGGGATATGATTTTAAGTGATATGTCAATGCAGCCTTGCACTGCGATGTAGAGGTTCCATAGGGTTGCGCTGAGCAAAATCCGGTCGCTGGCTATCTCGTCCAGGCATTTCCTTCTAAGCTCTTCAAGCGTTTTCAAGGCTTCAGCGACGTGGTCGATGAGCATTGTAGAAGCCTCCTAAACTTTTCTTCCCTCAACCTAGATATGTCGTCTTTAAGCTCCAATGCTGAAACAAGCGTGTCGAATAGAAAGCCCCGGTGTGCCTCTTCGTCTTTGACTATGATAACTTTGCCCTTCCTGACAACATTATACCTGAATAGTGGGGGGCATCGTTTAGCAGTCTGACATCCACTTCGATGTTTGCCGGAAGGCATGCGAGAAGATTCATGAATTTTTCGTGGCTTGTATCCTTAAGATAAACTGCTACGTCCAAATCGCTAAACTTGCCAGCCTTACCCTCGACCTGTGAACCGTAAACGTAGGCGAAAGCCACGTCAGAGTTTTTTTCTAGCGATTTTCTAACAGCCTCAATTAACGAAGCGGAAGCCACAAGCCACACCTCAATACAAATTGAAACAAAACGTGTTTAAAAGTAACGCCGCAAACGGATTTTTTCCTCTTCCCGTTTTCTGCGTTTTCGACTAGGAGGATTTTCGGAGAGCGGCGCTCGAAGAGATGCATGAACATTATTGCGCTGAGAAGGAATTACTTTCGATTGCAGGGACTCTTATTTGTGGTAAAGGGTTAGCGCTTGTAATACAGGTTTTTGAGGAGTATGGCGTCCCCTTCTAGGTTTGGGCTTTCAGAAACCACGACGCCTTTCAGGTTGAACTCCTTCCACGTCTCGACGAGATCTAAATATTTCAGGTCTGATTCTTCGAGGTTGACGTGGTTTTGCTCCCCTTTCTTTGTGTACTCTATTCCTGATACGTGGATGTGCATGTTGTCGAGGAGCTCTCTTCCAAGCTCGCTCTCGACGTACGAAAGTATCTCGGCGAACTCTTCCCGAGAATTATACTTGCCCCCCGTCCTAGCATGGATGTGAGCAAAGTCGATGCATGGCAGAACCATTTCGACCTCCTTACTCAGCTGAACTAGCTCCTGGAGGCTTCCGAACTGCGACCCCTTACCCGTCGTCTCGGGTCTCACCCAGACCTCTACTCCCTCCTCCTTAAGGATCTTAACTATGTCTTTCAGACATTCTTTAACTTTGTCGTAGACTTTCCCGGGAGGATCCTTCATATACGTGGCGGCGTGAAAAGTTATAGAGGAAGCCCCTGCTACATGCGCCACCTTTGCAGTGTCAAGTATTCTCTTCATGCTTGCCTCAACCTTCTCTTTCTCTCTAGAGTTCAAGTTTATGTAGTAGGGTCCGTGCGCCGTGAGCGCCACGTCGACCTCCCTAGCGGTGGATTTAACCTTGGCTGCCGTGTCGGGAGGCATTCTAACTCCATAGACGAACTCGAGCTCCATGGCGTCAAGTCCAAGCTCAGCGGTCTTCCTAACGCCTTCAACAGCACTTCTATTCTTCGTTAGCGCTAGGGGTATTCCCGCGGGGCCGAAGCGCAACTTGTCCAACCACTCACCTCCTCATCGACGAGAGGAACTCCCGTATTTTCTCAACTCCCTCAAGTATGCTCTTCATCGAAGCTGCATAGCTTATTCTTACGTGACCCTCACCTCCCAGCCCGAAGACTTTCCCGGGCGTCACACAAACACCTTCCTCCTTCAGCAGCTCCTCAGCGAAAGCCACACTGTCCTCGACGTAGGCTGATAGGTCTGGAAAAACGTAGAACGCTCCCTTTGGCGTTGGGCAGTAAACGCCGTCTATTTCGTTTAGAGCTTTGACTAAGGCGCGCCTCCGCCTGTCGTACTCTCTCCTCATTTCCTCGACGCAGTCTTGTGGTCCCCTGAGCGCTTCCAGCGCGGCTTTCTGGACGAAGCTTGCAGCGCACGTGGTCGTGTTCTGCTGTATCTTGGACATAGCGTTCACTAATTCTCTTGAGGCAACAGCGTAACCAACCCTCCACCCAGTCATAGCGTAACTCTTCGAGAAACCGTGGATTAACACAGAGATGCCTCTAGCATCCTCGAAGCTTAGGATGCTCGTCTGCCTAAAGCCGTCATAAGTTAGCCCGTCATATATCTCGTCGGACATTATGTAGAACCCGTGGTCGACGGCGAGGTCAACAACCGCCTTCATCTCGTCCCTGCTGATCACGCCCCCCGTTGGGTTATTGGGGGAGTTAAGGATAATCATCTTCGTTTTCTCGCTGATAGCTTCTTTCACCGCTTCCTCATCTAGCGAGTAATCCCTGCTGAGAGGAACCTCACGTGGAATTCCACCAGCAAACCGTGCTATGTCCTTGTAGGTTGGCCATACAGGACTAGGAATTATTACCTCGTCGCCCGGCTCAAGGAGAGCCAGGATGGCGCAGAATATCGCGTGCTTGGCGCCTGGTGTCACTATGACTTCCTCCACATCGACTTCGCAACCAGACTTCTCCCTAATCCAGGAGGCTATTGCGCTCCTTAACTCAGGGATACCCTTACTCTCAGTGTATTTCACCAAGCCTTCTTCTAGTGCCTTCACAGCTGCGTCCTTAATGTGGCTGGGAGTGTCGAAGTCAGGCTCTCCTACCTCCAAGTGAATCACTGTTTTTCCTTCTTTCTCCATTCGTCGAGCCAACTCCAGCATTCCAATAGTGCCTGAAGAGGGAAGAATTGACATTCTGCTTGCAAGCTTCAAAAAGTTCACCCTTCTAAAGGTGCTAAAAACCATAAAAATAAGGATTTTGCCTTTCCCCGAATAAAGAACATTCTTGAATTTGTTGCATTCAATGCAAAAATCACAGATGAAAACGTAATATTTTTTCATGGTTCGTGATTGGAATTAATTTACCGCAAACAATATAATCGATAATTGAGAAAGACATAATGTAGGTGATATTGCTTGATGGACGTTAACGTTTGGAGTCTATCAAGGGAAGCGGAAAACGGAAGAATTAAGGTTAAGGCCCTAGCACTCAGAAGCGAGCTGGAGAGATACGGGCTGACAACTGAGGAGAAGGTGAAGGGTGCTTGGGAGATGGCAGTGAGGGAAGTAATGAAGCGTGGCAACGGAAGCCATGTGAAGATTACGGGTGTTAAGTTCCTTAACGTTTACTGCTTGGTTGAAATGGAGGTCTCCCGTGGAAACGGTGAGTTCCCTTAAACATAAGCGATTTTATCCAATGATGTGACGCGCAGACTCTAAGGAAAATTTGTTAGTCGCTTCGTTCCTGTGGTGGGTTTATTGATTAAGCTGGTGATTTTTGACGCTGATGAGACGCTGTGGCATGTTGAGGAGGGGTATGCGAGCACCCTTGTGCTCCCTCTTAGAAAGGTTAACGATGGCTTGGTCATTGATGCCGTTGGCGTGAAGGTTTGGCTTTTTCATGGTGTTAGGGAGCTACTTGAGGGGTTGAGGAGGAGAGGAGTCATAGTTTCTCTCGCTAGTGCCAATGACGAAGAGCCTAACAAGGTTAAGTTACTCCTCGAGTTGTTTGGGATAATGAGGTATTTTTCTTTTCCACAGGTGAACTGGCAGAAAAAGTCTCAGAACGTAAGAAAAATAGTCGAGCTGGTCAGAGAAAAATTGGGGGTCAACTTAGACTTTGAGGAGGTAATTTTCATCGATGACTCGGAGTTTAACGTGACAGACGTGAAAAATAGATGTCCGGGGGTTAAGGCTTTCCGAGTAGGGCGCGATATTCCTAGTATTGCGTTACTTTATGAAAATCTGGACTCATTTCTCCAAGCCTAACTGGGACCATTTTTCTGTTACGGTATTTTTGGATGATTACTCATTAACAGGGCTCTGTGAGGTCTTTTTCTAATCGTCCCTTTTTTAAGCGTGCAATCATTTCAGCAATTAGCGCAGTCCTCACGTAAAATACAACCAAGAAATATAAGGTCAGCAGTATATTACTGCTCCATGGGAAAAGAAATTTTAAAAGCCAGCTACCTTTTCCTTTCTTAAAAAGAAGTGCTTGTTGAGTAAGAAGGGTGGCGCCTTATGATTTTGTGGTCTGAGAGCGAGAAGAGTGTTCTTGAGGATATTAGGTTGCAGAGTGAAGATGTTGTGTCGTGTCTATCCATTATGGAGGAGATATTCGTAAGTATGCTCTCTGGAAGGAAGAAGGACATTCAGAAGAAGGTTGAGGAGTTTGCCTTGCTTAGGAGTAAGGTGGATGAGGCTAGAAGAAAGATTCTGATCAAGCTTTCAAATTGGAGCTCGAACCTTGTTGACAGGGAAGACCTTGTTCACCTTACTGGTAAGATTGACGCTGTGGCTGGGAGCGCTGGCTTCGCTATCAGTAACCTGACAATTCTGAGGGGAGATGTTGTTCGGAGGGTGCTTGGGAAGGAGGAGTTTTCCACCATGATTAAAGACGCTTTAAAGTGTGCTAGAATGCTCAACGACGCAGTGGCTGGCTTCGTTAATGGTAAGGATGTCGCGTCTATGATTGACAATGTTGACAGAGTGGAGCATGTGGTTGACGAGAAGCACCTTGTGCTCAGGAGGAAGCTACAGGATGACGAGTTCGCGGATGTCCCCATGACGTTGGCTATAGGAGTTTCACGGGTCATAGATGGGATTGAGGGGGTAGCTGACAGGTCTGAGGAAGCCGCTGAGATCCTGAGGACGATATTAACGAAGTTGAGGTGAGATGATAGGTTGCATGACACGATTGCCGTCTTGGACTTCGGCGGGCAGTACACTCACCTTATATCGAGGAGAGTAAGGGAGCTCGGGGTCTACTCAGAAATATTTCCCTTCAGCGTGGATTTAAGCGAGCTTGATGGAAGAAGAGTTAAGGGAGTTATACTTTCAGGCGGCCCGAGAAGCGTCTACGAGGAAGGAAGCCCAAAGATCGGCTACGATTTTTTCCAGTGGTGTGAGGCTAGAGGAGTTCCGGTTCTCGGGATATGTTACGGACACCAGCTTATAGCCCACGTTTTTGGAGGAGAAATAGAGAGAGGGGAGAGGAGAGAGTATGGAAAGGCGCTCCTTTACGTTGAGGATGAGGACGAGCTCTTCAGGGGGCTTGGCGTCGTAGAGACGGTCTGGATGAGCCACGGCGACGCCGTCACTAAACTTCCTGAGGGGTTCAAGGTTCTGGGCAGGACTGAGGGCACACCTATTGCAGCGTACGCGGACCCGGAGAGGAAGATTTTCGGCGTCCAGTTCCACCCCGAAGTAGCACACACGTCTAAGGGGTTGAAGATCCTTGAGAACTTCGCCGTGAAGGTCTGCGGGTGTAGGCCGACGTGGGTTGTAGAGAACTGGGCTGAGGAGGCTGTGAACGAGGTAAGAGAAAGGATCAAGGAGGGGGGAAACATTATAATGGCTGTTAGCGGAGGCGTCGACTCAACGGTTGCAGCGACAATAATACATTTGGCTGCAGGGGACAGGCTTCACTGCGTCTTCGTCGATAACGGGCTTCTGAGGAAGGGGGAGTCTGAAGAGGTTGTAAGGACGTTCAGGGAGAAGTTGAAGTTCAGAAACTTTCACTTTGTGGATGCAGGCGACCTTTTCCTTGAAAGGCTAAAAGGCGTCACCGACCCCGAGGAGAAGAGGAAGGTGATAGCTCACACGTTCATAGAGGTCTTCGAAAAGAAGGCTAAGGAGCTCGAGGAGAAACATGGCGAGTTCAGGTTCTTGGGGCAGGGGACAATATACCCGGACAGAGTTGAGTCGGCTGCCACAAGCCAAGCCGCAGCAAGGATAAAGTCCCATCACAACGTGACCCTCCCGGAGAGGATGAAGCTAAAGGTTGTCGAGCCACTAGCCTCCCTCTACAAGGATGAGGTAAGGAGGCTTGGTGAGAAACTTGGGATACCGAGAGAAATACTCTGGAGGCACCCCTTCCCGGGACCAAGCCTAGCGGTGAGGGTGCTGGGGGAGGTGACAAGAGATAAACTCGAAATAGTGAGGGAGGCCGACGCTATAGTGGAGGAGGAGGTCAGAAGGGCTGGAGTTTATGAGAAGCTCTGGCAGGCATTCGCGGTCCTCCTCCCCGTCAGGGCGGTGGGCGTCATGGGCGACGCGAGGACGTATGATTACGTTGTGGCAATAAGAGCGGTTGAAAGCTTAGACGCCATGACAGCTAACTTCGCCAAGCTAGACTGGAACCTCCTAGAAAGAATAGCTTCAAGAATAGTTAATGAGGTCAAAGGCGTAAACCGCGTAGTCTACGACGTAACCAATAAACCACCAGCAACAATAGAGTGGGAGTAAAATAAAAAAAAGCAAGGTAGAAAGCGCAGTGCAAAAGCCACCTGAAGACTAAGATTGCCAAATAATTTTTCTTGCTCCTTGATAGTTCCTCTTTAAGCTTTCATAGAAGTCCTCCTTTTCTTCCGAGTCCGGTCTTGGACCAATTTAGAATGGAAGGCCGTGCCTGATTTTCTCTAGTTTTTTCTGTTTTTTCAGTTCCTTCTTGACTTGTTTATAGTGTTTCTCGCACAGGTAGACCTTTTTTCCACTTGATTGAAGCGAAAGGCCCACTTTCGGCATGATCTTAGCGATTTCTTCTTGGGAGAAGGACCTAGCGGCGGGGTTCCCGCACCCCTCAACACTACACGAATGCGTCTGCTTCATGAAAAACCCTTCCCGCAACTAATTTTAAACATTAAGGAGGCGCTTAATCGAGGCGAGGTCTTCTTTAATTTTTTGGTTTCCCGTTCCCTCGGCGAACGCCTCGAACTCTTCCATGATTGCTTTAAACTCGTCCAGCATTTTAAACTTATGATAGACCAGCAACGTGTACTTGAAGGCTGTCGACATAACAACCTGGAACTCAGGGTCATTACCCCAAACCTTAATGCTCCTTAAAATTTCAAGGAACATTGAAACCTCACCTGTTTTTCCTCTTACGCCAAAGTTGTAGATTGAGTCTGCTAAAGCCTTGGCCAGCATGAGCTGGGTCTCACGCGCATTCGGATAGCATGAAGCCTGCTCTATAAGGGCTGAAAGAAGGGGTTCCGAGACGTCTAGGCGTCCGGCGGAATTAGCGGCGACTATGGCGTTGAAGAGTCCTTGGGAAACAGTTAGCTGCACTCGCGTCGCTTCCCACTCGCGCCCCAGTTCCAGTAGCTCGGCTGCAAGCGCCTTAACCTCCTGCCAGTTTCCGACCTCAGCGTACTGATATATTGCGTTGGAAAGGCCGGCTCCAAGGGAGAACGCGAAGTTAAACATGCTGGTCATACTCCTGTAAGCGTCTCTTAGAATGCCTAAATACCTTGGAATATCAATCGTTTTTTCGCCTCTCGCCAGCAGGGCTAAAGCCGCTACGACGCCGTCAAGCCGCTCCAAGATAACTCCCACATTACTGAAGGGGGAGGTTACCTCTAGAAGCTCCTCGAAGACGCCCTCTGCCTCCTTAAGCTTCTCTTCAGACGCAAGCTTGATTAGCGCCGAGACGAGGACTTTAGCTCTCAGCCTAGCTATGTACGCGTTATCAGGATGAGACAGACTAAGCTTCCTCAACCTTGACAAAGCATCACCAATGCCTATTACCCCAGACCTTAAATCCTCAGTGATCTTCTCCGCTTCCAGAACCTCATCATTAGTACTCATAAATAAAATGTGAGAACGAAAAAATAGATATAATTTCTCTTAAATGCGTGCCCTTTTTGATGAGCTGATAAATGAGACATGCTCTCTGAATGAAGGGGGGAAATGAGCGCGGCTCGACGAGTTGTTTAAAAAAGAGAAGCGTGTTTCTGGAGGAAGGCTATGCGTAAGCTTCCCCGAGGACGCAGACCTCTATAAGTTGCTTTTCCCCCTTTCTTTTACTTTATTCGTCTTCCTGGTAGCATCCATCGTTCATGAACGCTACTAAGCATGTTCTTAAGCTCAAACCATTTCTCTTCAGCTTCATCCAGCGGCATAAGTTTTCCTGCAAGCTCCTCCTCGCCTTCGACGTAGAGCTCGTAGACTATTGTGGCAACGTCGTACTCGCTCAGCAGAGCCATATTTCTGGCGGCGGCCTCATATGCTTTTATTGGGGAGATGGAGACCATATCTTTCCAGTTCGCCTCGCGCGTGTAGTCGCAGGTCAGCGTGAACTCGTATGGTCCACCAGGATCAGCGAACTCGTACGAGGTCATCCATGGGATTCTAGCGTTGAGATTCACGGCATGGTCGAATAAGCGTCTGTCCGAGAGACGACGCACCAGTCCACCAAAAACGTCGAGGAAAGCACCAGCCTTCTCGGTAACCTCCCTCGCTTTCCCGGTTGGACATAGGAGATCGTCGTCTTCAATCTCCATTAGCTCCTTGACTATTCGTCCGCCTACCTCCTCAGCCAGCTTAAGAATCCTGCCGAACCTCTCCTCCTCAGCCTGGTCTCCCCGCTCAAGCCCCTCAACGCTGAGCGATTTGACGAATCCAGCCACCTCGTCCGTCAACAACTCCTTAACTCTCTCCTCATACTCTTCATCAACAAACCAGTCTCTTTCCTTTATCTCACCAGGCGAGCCATCTTCTTCGTCCTTCACATGGTTCTTCCTGTCCACATCCCTCACGTCCCCTAGACTTCCAAAGTTCTCCATAAAATCTTCAGCTAAGAGCATAATAAAGCCATCTCTTCCAGCTTCGCGTTCTCAGTCCGGCTTCCCGGAAAGAGAGTCGGCCTTGAAGTTGAAGACTTCCACTTCTCTTTTGCCGTCTGTCAATATAAGTTTTTTATTTGGCGTCACTTCTCCTATCACGGAAGCCGCCACCCCTCTCTCCTCGAATGCCTTGAGGCACCTGCTGGCGTTCTCCGGTTTAGCTGTCAAGACGACGCCGAACCCGGGATAAGTCCTCACCCATCTTTCAGCTTCCACTCCTTCCGGCATAGGTATCGACCTGACATCGACGATGCCTCCCACGCCGCTCGCCTCCAGTAGCATCGCAAGTGTTCCTATCGCTCCAGGGTTGCTAATGTCCTTTGCGGCGGTCGCAAGCCCAGCTTCGGCAACTGCCCACATAGATGAAAGCTTCAACCTGACCTCCTCCGGCGTCTTCCACGATGTTGTGTCCCAAGCGTAAGGGAATTTCTCATGAAACTTTCCATGCATGTCAACTGCGAGCAGTATCAGGTCTCCCGGTGACGCCGTGTCGCTGAACACCACCTTACCCTTGTCGACGAGGCCGGCCACCGCCACGGAGAGCTCGCTGGTTGGGGCGTCTGGCTGAAGATGGCCTCCCACCACCGGCACAAGGAACTTCTTACAGCCGTAAACCATACCATCAAGTATCGCGGACGCTTTATCCCAGCTACTCACGTTTAGGGAGTCTAGGAGGCATATGGGACGGCCACCCTTAGCAACCACGTCGTTAACGTTTACGAGGACAGAGCAGTATCCGGCGAAGAATGGATCGGAGTCGATAAGGAGGTGCCACATGCTGTCGACAGCCAACAGGAGGTACTCACCCCAACCGACGTCGAGGATGGCTGCGTCCTCTCCGAAGCCACGCACAACGATATCGGGAGCGCTGAGCGTCTCTCTCAGGACAGAGGTCACCCTACGGATGTCACGCTTACGCCTCACGCCTTCAAAACTCAAAACCGATGAAGCAATAGATTCAACGTCAAGCACGAAATTCACCATCCGTCAACGTGGAGAAAAAAAGGTTTGATGGCGGCGGGCTGGAGGACTTTCGCCCGTAAGTGCATCGAACCCCGAACCCTCACCGGGTTCCTCGGATCTCTCCTCAGGAAGCTTGAAGTCCGAGGCAGGGGACTGGGCAGATTTGAGCTTCCACCCCCGCTGCAGCCCGCCACCAACAAAAACACGACGACATCCTCTTATAAATCCTTCAATCGTAGAGAAGTTCGCACAGTTTGTCAGACAACCAACTTTTTCATTATTTCCGTCTGCCTCAGCTTTAAAACTTCACCAACAGGGACAACGGTGACAGCATCTTGAATCCCTTTAGGTAGGCGCAAACATGTCTTTATCAGATAAGTGGTAGGCTTCAGGGACCCGTGAAGAAAAAGAATGCGTGCCTCCACGTGTTTAAGAATCAAAAAATGAGGATAAAGGGGTTGTTTAGAGTTTTCCTGAAGCTTCGTCGAGTGTTTTCTTCCAGAGCTCGCCGACAAAACCCTTGTACCTCTCCTCTTCCTGCTTGTATATGTCTTCCGCGGATTTCCCTTCCATCTTTCTCTTTTCTTCCTCGACGAGCAGCCTCCTCCAAGCCTTGCCCACGTAGGTTTTCGGTATACTGTCGCGGAACTCGACGAGCCTCGGGTACTTGTAAGCTGCAAGGCGCTTCTTACACCACTCAATTATTTCCTCCTCGGTGACCTTGCCCTTGTACTCTGGGCGAAGCACTATGAACGCCTTAACGTTCTCTCCTACTCCTGGGTCCGGCACGCCAACAACCACCGCCTCTAATACCGCCGGGTGCTGGTAGAGAACTTCCTCCACTTCTCTCGGGAACACCTGGTATCCCTTGTACTTTATCATATCCTTCTTGCGGTCCACTATGTAGAAGTAGCCGTTCTCATCTATCCTAGCGAAGTCGCCAGTTCTCAGCCACTTTATGCCGTCAAGCGTGAAGAACACCTTCCTGTTCTCCTCCGGCCTGTTCCAGTAACCTTTCATCACTTGCGGCCCAGCTACTACTAGCTCTCCGATTTCCCCCATTGGGAGAAGCCTGTCCTCTTCGGGGTCAGCCACCGCGGCAAGAGTCCCGGGTAGCGGGATGCCTATTGAGCCGATCTTCCTGAGACCCCTCGGTGGAGGCGTGTTGACGTGCGTCACCGGGCAGGCTTCAGTTAGCCCGTAACCCTCCAGTATGGGAACGCCGGTCATGCTCTCAAATTTCTTCGCCACCTCCACTGGAAGCGCGAAGGCGCCGCTCGACACAAATTTGAGCGATGACAAGTCGTACTTGTTTATGTCGGGGTGCTCAACCATGTTAAGGAATATTAGGGGAACCGCCGGGAACACGTTCACCTTGTATTTTTCTATCGCCTTGAGGATCTCCTTTGTCTCGGGCGCCGGGAGGATCACTATTGTTGCCCCGCCGAGCAATGGAAGGTTCATCCCCGTCGTCTGACCGTAAATGTGGAACCAAGGTATCACTGCAGCCGTAACCATTCTCGCCCCCCTCATGAACGAGCTCCTCAGCCACTCCTCGAGCTGCCTGCACTGGGAAACAATGTTGAAGTGGGTCAGCATAGCTCCCTTAGGAGTGCCCGTGGTGCCTCCGGTGTACTGGAGGACTGCAACGTCCTCCTTCGGGTTTATCTCCACCTTCGGGGGCTCTATAGGGCCGCCTGCGAGCACTTCGATGTTCAGCAGGTCCATGAAGTTATACCTGTTCGGGGCGCTCGGGACGCGGACCGAGGGGATGCGCCCTATGAGCTTGCCCAGCGACTTAACCGCTCCCTGCAACATGTCACCTATGTTCGTTACCACTTCAAACTTCAGGTTCAGCTTGTCGCGCACCGGCAGAACCCTCTCGACGAACAGGACATCCATAGCTATTATGGCGGACGCGCCGGAGTCCTTAACCTCGAACTCTATCTCGCTCGGCGTCAGCAAGGGGCTCAACGGAACGACGATGCCGCCCACAGCGAGCGTGGCGTAGTAGCTTATGACGAACTGAGGCGAGTTGGGCATCAAGAGCGCCACACGGTCACCCTTCTCTATGCCTAGGAAGTGCAGCGCCGCAGCCATCTTCTTAACATAATCCCCGAGTTCACCGTAAGTTATTTTCCGCATAATGAAGATCAGAGCGTCCCTGTCAGCGAAGTCCTCGCAGCTCCTCCTGAACATCTCATACAGCGACACACCCTTCGACCGCATGGCTAGTAGAGGATCCATGGGGACAGTCTCATCCGCATAGAACTCGACCCAAGGCATGTTTCTAACGTAGTCCGGAAGCTCACTCACAACCAACACCTCCACTCCTCATTTCTCTAAGTTCGAGCCTCGGAGGCTTGAGCCTCCTCCCTCGACCGAATCTTCCTTCTCAACGTGAACAATTTAAAGCTACCGTACCACTCAACGACTATTCCCAACGCCAGAAGAGCTACTATGGCCATGTTCACCATCGCCCCGCTCCCCGTAACCACCTCGTAGAGTATTGTTGGAAGCGAGGCAGAGACAAAAAAACGGTACACTGCAAACGCCAACACAACGATTATCCATAACCACCCTATCACTCTAAACCCCATATAGTATCGAAGCATGAAGGCATCCCTAGACAAACAACCAACACCCCCAATTTTCTTATCATCACTTTCATTGTTTTCCATATTTTTCTGAAAACCGGTTTACTTCAAAAAACCCGAAAAAAGAGGGGAATTGAAGAGTTTACGTTTCAGTTAATTTACCGTACACGCTGTCTTCGGATGCTTCTTCTGGCGATGCTTCTTCTGGTCCTCGACATGAACCTATCATGCCACGCCTTGAACCTCATTGGAAGCTTCTTTCTCTGCTGCTGCAAAGCAAGCTCTATGCCAGCCATCTTGTTAGCTGGACCACTCCAGACTCTATAGAACCCGTCGCTCGCCTTCACAGCCACTGTTCTCGTGGTGTTCCTTATCCCTGAAGCTATACGTTTCCCTGCATTGGAGAGGCGCGTTCTGCTTCTGTAGTAAACCATGTAGGCTCTGGTCTCAGGCGCGAAGTACTTCCTCTGCACTTTCCTAACAGCCCTACCGGTAGCGAGCGCAACTGGTGGAACTATGATCCTGGCAACGATAAGTCCAACCATGGCCAGCATGGCTACCATCGGAGTTGTGAGAGCTATGGACATAGAAGGCAGGGGCAAGACTCCAGCAGGAGTCAGAGCGGAAGCCGACGACAAAGCTATTGTTGAGCCGAGGCCCATTGAGGGAGCCGTGAAGGCGTTCAGCGCACCAGTTATCTCGGTCATCCCACTTATTATGACGTTGTTAGGCGTCACAGTCATTGTTCCCTCAATCACCGTTGAGCCAAGGATAAGGGACTGCGACATGGTCACTTGTCCGAGGATAAGCATCGGGTTAGTAAGCATTGACGCCGGGAGCGACTGGCTCATAAGCATCTGCATAAGTCCCCTGACAAATGTCGCACCATACGTCAACGTCGGAGCCATAATGAACGTGGTGCCGCTCATCTTCACGTTGCTCAGCGTGAGAGTGCCGCTCGACGCTATGTCACCCGTTATCCTTACGCTGCAAGCTATCTCTGTGCCGTCCTCTGTCACCTTTAGCACGCCGTTCACAACCTCAACCTTGCCGTCACGTATGATCGTGGTGCCACTCGTGACTAGGCTGCTGGCGGTGAGCGAAACAGTGCCAGTCAACAGGTTATTGGTGTTCATCTTCCCGGAGAGCTCAACGCTACCAGTTATCTTCGATGAACCATACATCTCGATGACTCCACCCTTCATCGTCGCGTCTCCCGTGACCGTCAGCGTACCGTTAACCTTCAAGCTCCCATTAATCCCAACACTGCCATCAATGAGTATGCCGGAGACACCTATATCCGTGGTGCTATCAGTCATGGTTAGGCTGCCGTTGATGAGCTGGCTACCCTCAACCTCAATGGTCCCAGAGGCAACCATTGTAGCGTTCCTAAGAACACTCACACCATTAATGTCGGAATCACCAGTAGAGGTAAGCGAACCCATAATTTTCATCCTGCCACTTATCGAAACCAAGCCACTAATAACCGAGGCACCGGACAACTGAACCAGGTCAGCTGAGATGTAAGAAGAGCCTGAAGGCATACTGATGCTACCCTGCACCTCGAAAACATACCTCCTACCCGCACCGTAATCCCTCTCCAACAGGAGAGAAC
>JAHLWW010000001.1 GCA_019057715.1 Candidatus Jordarchaeum sp. JNZ_1113 | reverse complement strand
GTATACTTTGGTGGGTTCCTCCCGCGCTGCCTTTAGGGTTTACTGTGGACGTTGAAGGAAACTCGTTCATTGTAGTTGGAGAATGCGATGAGTGGGTTAACCAGCTTGCGAGGAGCGCGGTCATACTTTTCTACGGTGATGGGGAAACTGTTTCGGTGGCTAAGTACGATAAGGGAAGCGGTTTCCTGATGGACTTAAAGGTCAGGCAAGGAGACTCTGTGACTGTCTACCGTTTACAGTCAGTGCTGGGAGCGCAATTGAGCATTTCCAAGAACTACTATTTTAGAGTTATTTTGCCCTTCAGCCTTATCCCGTCTCTCGTCGCTTTCTTCTTCTCTATACCGAAAATCAGGAGGAAGAAGTAGATGAGCGCTATCTCGATAAGTGGGCTGAGAAAGGTCTTTGGTAAATTCACGGCGCTTGACGACGTGAATTTGGAGGTTCCAGAAGGAGTCTGCTTTGGCATTTTGGGTCCTAACGGCGCCGGGAAAACAACGACCATAAAGATCATTCTAGGTTTGCTAGAACCTAGCGGAGGAGAAGTGCGTGTTTTTGGCGAGAAGGCGGGAAGCTACAACGTGAGGCGAAGGATAGGATACCTCCCGGAAAGAATAGAGTACCATAATCATGTTTTATGCGTTGACTTTCTCAAGTATGTGGGCATACTGAACCACATGAAGCCTCTTAAAGCTGAAAGAGCTGCGAAAGAAATCCTCGCTTGGGTTGGGCTTGAGGGATGGGAAGACCAGCCGATAGGAACGCTGAGTGCCGGCATGAAGCAGAGGCTCGGTTTGGCTCAGGCGTTAATGGGCGACCCAGACCTTCTAATACTTGACGAACCTACGACAAACCTAGACCCCATCGGGAGAAAGGAAATACTTGACAAGGTGAGAGATATCGTCCGAGACGGAAAAACCGTTCTTTTATCAAGCCACATTCTCTCAGAGGTTGAAATGGTGAGCGACTACGTGGGGATCATTTTTAGAGGGCGTACGCTCAGGCAGGGAAAGTTAAAGGACATCGTGCAGGAGCTTGTCCACGGCAAGTCGGGAAGATACGAGCTAGTGGTCGACAAAAAAGATGAAGTTCTCGTCTTACTGAAGGAAAATGGTGTGGATGCATCAATCGACGGTGAACGAATAATAGTGTCATCCTCCGACATGGACTCTGTCGGAAGAATTATTCCTAAGGTCCTCGCCGAGGTGGACGCACGCATTGTGAAGTTTGCCCCGATCGGCGGGGCGTTACAGGAGGTCTTTCTCCAGCTTGTTTCTGAAAGCAGTAGTGGGTGACCATTATGGCGTCTCTCTCCCTAACAGACAAGGCTCAGATAGTACTTTCCCAGACAGCCTTCATAGTGGTAGAGGAAATAAAGTCACTTTACAAGACGAGAGCATTCGTAATATTCTCCATCCTCATGCTCCTCCCCATGCAGCTAATACTGATATCGTACGCGACTACGCAATACCCTCAGCTCCTAGCTGAAATCGAAAAAGCGTTTTTCTTAAATGGGATATTCGAAAATGGTGCCATTGACACGTTCAGAGACATTTTCTCTTCAGCTATGGGAGTTCAGACTGTTCAAAGGGGTGTAATAAGCTACACCATAGGCGCCACCACATACTACCTGAACATTCCAATAATAGCCATTGTCACCCTTCTCACCTGTGGCTTCATAGCGTCCGAAAGGGAAAAGGGGACACTTCCCGTCTACGTTTCAAAGCCGGTTTACAGGACTCAGCTGGTGCTCTCAAAGTTTCTCGCCTTTGCCATAGTGAGCTTGGCTTTAACAGCTCTAACATATTCTCTAGCCTACTTCACATACGCCGCAACGCTGCTTGCCCCTCTATCCCTCTTCTTCACAGGTGTCTCAGAAACCATCAATCTATTACTAATACTGATATTCTTCACGTGGCTCTTCATACTTGCCGTGGGCTCCATAACCATACTTTTCTCCTCACTAATCGATAGGTCAATAATTGCTGGAGTAACATCGCTCATAGTTCTACTATTACTATCTATACTTCCCAACATGTTAATCGTCTTCGGAGGAGCAGGATTATCCTCCTACTTAAGGTTCTTCGACATACCCGGGCTGGCAAGCCAACTGATAGATTACCACTCTCTCGGCTTCCTCAACTACTACAAAAGCCTCTGGAACATCATAACAATGATCGGCTTCTTCTCGGAGTTCATCATCTCAAGAATGGTAGACCCATCCACGGCGCTAATAGTAATCGTCCTCCTTACGGTAGTTCCATTAACAGCATCCTGCATAATAACGGAAAAAAGAGAAGTCACATAGTTCAAACGTCCTTTTTGTCCTCCAGCTCTTTCTATTTTTAATGTTGCTTATCAGAAAAGAATTTCTCTTTTTCGTTCACTCTTTTTAGTGGCGTATTTGCGGAGGGGACATAAGAAGTTGGGCTTTGCTTGGAACTTGGAGAAGCAACTGGAGAGCATAGCTTCTGAAGTTAAACGCCTAGAGAAGGGAAGAGACATGCTTGTAAGCGTCCTTAGGCGTTTTAAGGGAGAAGAGATCTTTGACGAGGAAATAAAAAAGGCCTTCAACGACATAGTTGAAAGCAAGCTTGCTTATCCATCCCCTCCGGCAGACCTAACGGGGTTAAAGGTTGCTAGCGTCGATGGAGGACTGATTAGCAGGAGCCTTCGGTTAATAGATGTAATCGCCGTGAGGGCTGTCGCTGTTATATTTAAATACGAAGTCGGAGGCCGGGTTAGCGCCTACTATTATCCCGAAGAGCATCCTCCACCAAAGATCACTTTTAACGCTGACCCTTTCTCACAGATGGACTTTGATGTTTCAGCGGGGCTCGAAAGGCTATCATACGAATTAGAGGTAGCCATCAATGTACAGAAACAATACGACATAGACCTGCTTCTCCTAGATGGAAGCCTACTTCCGCAGGCGAGCGATAAACCCTACACTCCCGGATTAGAAGCAAAGTACTTGAAGGTTCTAGGGTTATTTGAAAAGCTTTACAGGTCATGTGTTGAGAACGGTGTATCGCTCGCCGGAGTAGTTAAGGACACACGTAGTACGCGTTTCGTCCAGCTACTTTCAAGCGTTATACCCACCCTAGTGGAGAAAAACAAGGCGTTCAGGGAAATACTCTCCTTTGATTACCGTCTCTTTATACGTAGCCTGCTTGACTCAGAACTTTTCTTCAGGTTGCTGGATAAGGGTGAAAGGAGCATGATCTTAAGGTACTCAGATAACCCGAATGTGCATCCCGTATTAAAGGACGTGAGCAAGGATTGGCGTGACCGTTTCTACATAACTTATCTTAAGCCGGCGGAGCTAGACCGACCGATAAGAGTCGAGTTTCTCGCTACAGGAAACCCTACAGGTGAAGTTAGAAAGGTGGCGTCCGCCATAATGGCTCTCTCTATGCATCATCCGGAGTATGCTCTTCCATCGGTGCAGCTTGAAGCCCACGCGCAGGCGAAGCTTGCCGAGAAAGAGATGGATTTTATATGTGACCAGCTTGCTCACAAGATAGGTATCCCGCCAAGCTTCTTAAAGCCAAGGGACAAGATGCTCCCTATCTGAAGGGGGATGGAAATGCAGTCTGTTGGAACAGTAATATGCACCGACCGGGGGCCGACTACCTCCGAGTTTACGTTCGTCGTTACGTCTTCTGAAGTAGTTCCTGTAAGGAGAGGGCAACTTGTCCAACTCGAAACCGAGGATGGCTTACTGTTAGCAGTTGTGCAGGAAGTAATGAAGACAAACCGTTTCTATTATCATGCCGAGGCTGTTAAAGAGCTTGAGAGAAGCGGGAGGATGCTTTCATCAATTTTCCCATGTGATAGGTGGGACATGCTAATCGCAACAGCCAAACCTCTCGGCGTTCTTAGAGAAGAAGGTTTTGACAAGATAAACTTTCCCCCCTCCCCTGGAGAGAAGGTTTACCTGGCGGAAAGAAACGTTCTTTCAAGATTCTTCGGGTTCGACGAGGAAAACGGGCTTGAGATAGGCTTCATGAGGTATCATAACGTACCAGTTAAGCTCAACATGACGCGTCTATTACAAAAACATTTGGCCATCCTTGCTATGAGCGGCTCCGGAAAGTCATACCTTGCAACGGTTCTTCTAGAGGAGGTTCTCTCGAGAAGTAGAGATAAAGGAAGAATATTCTCCTTGGTGGTTGACGTTCACGGCGAGTATACGGCGTTATCTCAAGATAGCAGCTGGGAGCTTGCTCGGGCAGTGTCTGTAATAAAAGGTTCCTACGTTCAATTCGCCACGCCACTATTCACAGAGAGACAGTTAGCCATGTTTCAGCCTGAGATGAGCCCTGTTCAAATGCGTGAGCTAAGCCGCCTACTTTCTGAGGTAAGAAAGGCAAGAGGTGAAACTTACTCTCTATCTGATGTTGTCTCGCTTCTTGAGGAAGATGAAAAAATGAATCCTAGAACGAAGGAAGCTTTGTTAGGCTGGCTCTATGAACTGGAGGATACGCAGCTCTTCGGAGTAGAGGAAAACCCGTATCTTCCAGAAGAAGCCAAACCCGGCCGAGCAGCAATACTTGACCTTAGTGACGTCCTAAGCCTGAGGAAAAAGCAGATGATAGTTGCCTACGTTCTCCAGAGACTATTTGAGCTGAGGAGGCGTGGCACTATTCCACCGTCCCTCGTAATACTCGAGGAGGCACACCAATTCTGCCCCGAGGCGAAGCAGGAGCTAGCTCTCTCAAAAAGCATAATCGAAACTATAGCGAGAGAGGGAAGAAAGTTCCACTTTTCACTCTGCCTCATTTCTCAGCGCCCAGTGAGGCTTGCAACAAGCGTCCTCAGTCAGGCTAATACCCACATCATACTGCGAGTGACCAACCCAAATGACCTGAAAGCCATAGAACTCTCCTCCGAAATGATCACCCGCGAGACTCTTAGCATGATAGCAGACCTCCCCGTAGGAGAAGCACTAATAGTTGGTAGTGCAGTTAACGCTCCCCTCTTCCTAAAAGTCAGAGAGAAAAAGGCATCTCCCTCAACTTATGAGGAAACTATGGAGGATGCAGCTAAACGCTTTGAAGCAAGCGAAACATTTCGGCAAACTTAATCAGATAAAACTATTACTACGCGCTTAACAGCAGGTTCGCAGACCTTTTTTACGCCGTGCTGGCCCGGAGAATAATAGCTTCTTATTAGTCCTGCCTTCTCCAATATTTTTATCTGCGCCGATATGTTGGCTTCTGTCTGATTTAAGGTCTCAGCTATTCTGCTCACATCCATTTTCCTCTCACATATGATCTTGATTATCTCCCATCTTGTTTCAGAGGAGAGCGCCTTTGCTATCTCTATGGCTTTTTTATCGCTTACCACAAGCTCCTCTTCGCCTGTTTCCACAGTCAACGTCCGCTTCCTCCTTCAGCGTTAATCCGCAGAAGAATAAAACATTAATAACTTATAAATTTTTTCTATACTGTTTTACATAAAAAGAAAATTAGAACTTTTTCTCCATTTAAATAAGAAAAAAATTTAATCATGATGCTAAGTGTAGCTTCAAATTGTAAATCGGTGAGAAAAAATAAAAGCTTCTGAATTCTATAAGCTTCTAGGTGACTAGATGAAGTGGCTGGCGAGAAGTCTCCGTAACCTCAGTGCACATGACTACAAGGTTTTACATGCACTCGAAAAAGGCATGAAAACATACGAGTTTGTTCCCGTAGACCTTATCGCTCGTTACTCATCTCTCCGTAAGGAGAGAGCTTCGAGTATTCTTAAAAGACTTCATGATTTTAAGCTTGTCACGCGGCAGATAGCTGACTATGTAGGCTACAGGTTAACGGTTCACGGCTACGACGCTTTAGCTCTAAATGTTCTCGCAGACTCAGGCACAATAGAGTTCTTCGGCTCTAAACTCGGCGTTGGAAAAGAGTCGGATGTCTATGAAGCTTTGACTCCCTCCGGTAGACGGGTTGCCGTTAAAGCCCACAGGATTGGTAGGACGAGCTTCGTACATGTGAAGAGAGCACGGAGCTATGTTAAGAGAGGAGTTACCAGGTCAAATTGGTTCCCGGCTTCTTGTAAGTCCGCTGAAAGAGAATATGCTGCCCTTAAAATACTCCACTCTAACGGTGTTGCAGTTCCTGAGCCAGTCTACTTAAACAGGCACATATTAGTTATGGGCTTCATAGAAGGTGAAGAACTGGTCAGTTGCAGGTCACTATCGGAACCGTATGATGTCTTAGAATTGATACTTGAAAATGTAAAGCTAGCCTACCAATGCGGCGTTATTCATGGAGACCTAAGCGAGTACAACGTGATCGTGTCCCCTGAATCCGGCGTCTTTTTGATCGATTGGCCACAGTATGTTCCTGTTAAGCACGTCTCGTCACGCTATTTGCTCGAAAGAGACTTGCATAACGTCCTATCCTTCTTCAAAAGAAAGTTCGGTATTAAATTAAGCCTGTCAGAAGCTCTAAACTATGTCACGGAAAGCTAGGCTATCCGCTCTCGGATAGGTTAAGGATGGGTTAAAATGGAGATGTTTAAGCGGGTGCTTGGGGTCGATATTCTACCCACGAGTTCTCCCTCGTCTAAGACCCCCCCAAAATACGCTGCTTTCTTACTGAATAACGGAGAAGAGCGCACTTATGATCGCCTTAGTAAGCGAGAGCTGATAGCCCTCATAAATTCCATTAAACCGGATGTAGTCGCCCTAGATAACGTGTTTGAGCTCGCCTCAAACCAGAAGGGCATCATTTCCTTCATAGCTAGCTGCCCTTCATTCACAAGGCTGGTGCAGGTAACTGGCTCCCCGGTTAACGGCACTTTACCTCTTTCCGTGGTCGCCTCTCAAAACGGCATCCAAGTAGGGGAGCTTTCACCTGTTAAAACAGCTGAAATATGCGCTAAGCTAGCGTCTAGAGGGGTTGGGTATGTTGTACGCGTTTTCGAGAACGAAACCAGAATAATAATTGCGAGGGGGCGCTGTCCAGGTCATGGGGGGTGGAGCTCGGAGAGGTTTAGAAGACGCGTGTATAACCTTGTCCTCCAGACGACAAAGGAAATACAAAAGCGGCTTGACGATGCTGGACTGGAGTATGACCTATACGTGGAGGAAGTAGAGGGTGGAGCTAAGCGTAGTAAGTTTACTGTTTACGCTGAAAGAAGCGTTGTGGAACGGCTTGTTAAGTCTTATCGAGGAGACGTAATTGTGGCTGTTCAGCCTATACTACTTGAGCGTCTGGAGTGGATCCCGCTTTCCCAAATCCCCAGCGCGCCCGCTCCAAAGAAAGGGTTGATTGTTGGCTTAGACCCAGGAGTTACGTGTGGCATTGCTGTGCTAGACCTCAACGGCAACCTTCTTTTGCTAGAAAGCGAGAAAGACCTATCTAGAATGGCTCTCGTCAGAAAACTTACTTCCCTCGGCGTGCCTACTATAATTGCGTCTGACGTGAATCCTCCTCCAAGCCTTCTTGATAAGCTAGCAGGCATCCTTAACTCGAGAGTCTTTTATCCACCGAGAAGCCTTACTATCTCCGAGAAAAGAGAGCTTGTGCAAAAGTTCGTTGAAGAGCGACATATTAAAGTTCAAGACTCGCATCAAAGGGATGCCTTAGCCTCCGCCCTTAAAGCTTTCTTAGCATTCAAAAATAAGTTTGAAAGGGCTGAGGCTAGAGCTAGGTCCATGGGGTACTATGTTCCATCCGACCAATTAAAAATAATGCTGTTGAAGGGTCTCTCCGTTTCGGAGGCAATAAGTACGCTTTCACAACCAAAAGCGACAGAAGAAGTTAAAGAGGAACGGCCACCGCAACAAATAAACTTAGCTGTTTTGCTCAATAAATTGGAGTCGTATAGGGTTAAAATTAAAAAGTTGAGGCGAAGCCTTATTCGCGTTAAAGAACAGAATGCTACTTTGGCTGCAGAAAAGGGTCGGTTGGAAGAGGAGCTTCAGCGTCTCAGAGACGTATTAGAGAACGTTAGTGTCTGTGCTAAGCCAGAGGATTCTGAAAGAATACTTGAACGTTACAAGGAAGAAATTAAAGCTCTTAAACGCGTGATTTTCGATCTAAAAGAAGAGCTTTCTAAGGCTCGGCATGAAATTACTAATATGAAAAGAATGAGAATGATGGAGATCAGAGGAGTAGTTTATCCTCTAAAGGTTATAAAGCGATTCACCCAGAATGAAATACATAAAACCGATGAAGCAGTCGGAATAAACAAAGGTGATATAGTGTTCCTGCTGGATGGAAGCGGGGGCGGTAGGGCTACTGCGGATCTCCTAATAAAGAAAGGAGTTAAAGCCGTTATTTCCGAGACCGCCATGTCTCACATGGCGCTTGAAGCTTTCTTGGAAGCAAACATACCTGTTTTCTTCTCGGACGAGGTTAACGTGAAACAAATCGACGAGTTTGCCGTGGTCGACAAGAAAGAATTCGACGCTCTACTTTCGCGTTACTTTGAAGAAAAAGAGAAGGCTGAACGAGAAAAACGGAAAAGACAACTAGAAAAGCTACTTGAAGATTACCGAATGGAGAGAGAACTAGGATTAACTTAAACATCATACTTGAAAGAAGGGTATCCTCAGTCCGATCTGTATTCGTCTATTTTTCTTCCTTGGAGGAGAATTCTTCTGTTAAGTCCGGCTTGATAAAGAGTATGTTGTTTCCCCTAATGAAGACTTCCCCGTATCTGGCGATCGGTCCGTCTTCATCCAGCTCTTCAGCGTTGGTTAGGCACAGGTTCATGTAGGCATCTATGTTCGAAAGTCTCCCTTGAATTGTTCTTCCATCCTTCAATTTTACTAAAATTAAGTTATTAATCGCTTTTTGTAATATTGTGAGAGGCTGACTTCCCGACATAACATTCTCCCTTCTAATACTCGTGCTTACCGAAAAAATGCATATCTACCATTTAAAAAACTTGCCCTCCAACCGCCCGTCACATCTCTCCTAGACTTCTCGATTCTTGACTCAACAGAGTGCTTTTGGCAGCTCCAGCTAAGTTAACCTTTTAAACATTGACTGTCGAAGTATGAATGGTGACTTTGTCTCTCTTTCTGGAGGAATTGCTTTTGACAACAAGGATGGAAGCAGCGAACCGGTTAGTTTTAACAGATGAAGTTAAGGCTGTCGCTGAGGAGGAAAAAATCTCACCAGAAAAGTTGGCGAGAAGGCTGGGGAGGGGAGAAGTAGTCATAGTGAGAAATGTGGTTCGCGAAGTGAAGCCTCTAGGTATAGGGAAAGGATTAAGAACTAAGATCAACGCTAACATAGGATCTTCTCCCAAGATCTACGATGTCGAGTTAGAGCTCAGGAAAGCTAAGGTGGCCGTTGATTATGGCGCTGACACTTTGATGGATCTCAGCACGGGAGGTGATATAGACCGTATAAGGAGAATGATCTTAAAGTTGGTTAATGTTCCCGTAGGCACCGTTCCCATATACCAAGCAGGCATAGAGGCCGTTAAGAAGAAAGGTGCGATAGTTGACATGGATGAAGACGACATGTTCAACACCATAAAGAAACACGCTGATGACGGCGTGGACTTCGTGACCGTTCACGTCGGCGTAACTAAGGAAAACGTGAAAAAACTTGTTGAGAGTAAAAGGATAATTCCGATGGTGAGTAGGGGCGGGACATTCCACGCTGCCTGGATACTGCATCATGACCAAGAAAACCCACTTTACAAGAATTATGATTACCTGCTTGAAATAGCTAAAGAGTACGACTTGACACTAAGCTTAGGTGATGGTTTAAGGCCTGGCTGCATTCACGACGCTACAGATGTACCCCAGATATCCGAACTGGTAACGATAGGACACCTAGTTGAGAGAGCCAGAGAGAAAGGAGTGCAAGTTATAGTTGAAGGGCCGGGCCATGTGCCCATACATGAGATCGCCGCAAACATAAAGCTTCAAAAAGCCATGTGCAAAGAAGCTCCATTCTATGTTCTCGGACCATTAGTGACTGACGTCGCTCCGGGTTATGACCACATTGTTGGAGCAATAGGTGGAGCAATAGCGGCACTAGAGGGAGCAGACTTCCTGTGCTACGTGACCCCAGCAGAGCATTTAGGCTTGCCCAGCGAAGAAGACGTCAAGCTGGGGGTTATAGCTGCCAAGATAGCGGCTCACGTCGCTGACATAGCGAAGCTCGGTGGTCACGTGGTTGAATGGGATGATGAAATGGCAAGGGCTAGAGTGAACTTGGATTGGGATAAACAGCTTAGCCTCGCGATTGATCCTGAAAAGGCACGTTCCCTCCGTGAACGTTACTCTCCAAAGGAATCGGTATGCACCATGTGTGGTGAGTATTGCGCGATGAAGTTGATATCCGAAGCACTTGGAAGAAAGGACTTCTCCCATCTCTCCTGCTGATCTTTTCACTTCTTGATTATGAGGGCTATAGGGAGACTGGCCCTCTGCCACGTCGCGTATTTTCCCTCATATGTAATTGGTGCCTCTGTCCTACCGTATGTTCCTATTATCGTTATGAGAGTGTCTGGTTGCACCTGTCTGTAGAGCACCTTTATCCAGCTGTCAGTTCTTAGGATGAGTTTCTGGGCTGTCTCCTTAGGAGGCTGGAAGCTGTATTGCTTGTAAAGCTCTTCAAAGTCTAGAAAGTGAACCCAGAGAAAATCCGTCCTGTTAAGCACCTTAACGGTTTCCACGTAGCTCTTGTTGTCTGAATCACTCACCTTCTGTTCTCCCTTACCGTTTATTACTGCGAGATCCTCCTTCCTACCTATCATTACAGCTCGTTTTCCAAGAGACGATAGAAAGCTGAATAGGTTAAAGTCAGAGCTGTCCCCTCCATAAACGATCTCCTTGAGAACGTGAGGCGTATACGGATTTTTGGATTCAAGCGTTATGATCGCCTCAGATTTGCCTATTATAAAACGGGGCTTATAATATGTGCATTCCAGCAGGCCAAAGTTGTCTATTATTATGGTTACAATACGCTTCGAAGTGAACTTTTCCGGTAAATTAATTTTTGGCGGAATATTCCTAGGTGGATCTATACCCATTACGCTTAAAAGAGTGGAAGCCATTTGGCTCATCGAACCCTGAAATGTCATCAGCCCGCTCATCCGAAAAGCCACCATTAAAAATTTTTCCACTTCTAAAATTACACGAATTTCTTTAAATCATTTTTTGAAGATGCTTGCGAAGTGTTTTTATCGAAGAATACGGAAGTAGCCTTCTGAGATGACTGTGACCGGTGGTTGCTGTTTTTGAGTCAAGAAGAGCATCAAGAAGAGCAAAGAAGTGAAGTGGGCGGTCTTGCAACGTTGCTTTTTCTCGGCTTTGTATGCGTCATAGGGTACATCCTGGAATCATACTGGAACGGCTTGTTCCCCTTTTACATAAACTACGCGAACATGGTTCTTTTAGCATCCCCTTATGGTCTTATGGCCTTATGTGGCCTAGCGTTGGTCTTTCTAGTGCTGGGTGCTTTAAAAGCGAAGTATTCACGCATAGTGGTTGTTACTTTCCTTATAGGGGGATGCGTCGTGCTGTTTCTACTCTGGCTCGTCATATTCTGGTAAAAAGTTGAAGTCCAACTCGAGCCAGAAACATTCTTAAGTGCCTACTTGTTTTTTTGAAGTAAAGTCAAAAACTCGATTGGCGGTGTAACGTTTGACTTTAACTGACCTTTTGGAGGATCGGGGTGTTTCTTTCTTATTGTTTGGTGGGAAGGGCGGTGTAGGTAAAACTAGTTGCTCTGCGGCGTCAGCTCTCTGGGCAGCCGAGCATGGGAAAGAAACCCTCATAATAAGTACTGATCCTGCTCACAGTTTAAGTGATAGTTTCGACCAGCAAATAGGAGGAGAAATAAAGAAGGTAGAAGGATGTAGCGGTCTTTCAGCTTTAGAGCTTGACCCCAGAAAAGCCTTCGAAGAATATCGAAAAAAGCTCTCTGAGACGGAGAATTTCGAAGAGCAGGCTCAATCGGTTCTCCGGGAGCTCGGAGATCTCTCTAGTATGACTCCTCCAGGGACCGACGAAGCAATTGCTTTCGCGAAAGTTCTCGAGTTCATCGAAAACCCTGAGTACGACTTAGTCGTTTTCGATACTGCTCCAACGGGCCACACTCTGCGTCTTCTAAGCCTGCCTGACATATTGAACAGCTGGGTTGTGAACCTCATAAAAATCAGAGTTTACATGAGCAAACTAACAGGCCTCTTCAAGCGACTCATTGGGCGGGGAGATGAAGAAGATAGGACACTTGATGTCCTAGAGAAACTAAAAGAGACTATAGGTGTGGCTAAGGAGACACTTAAAGATCCTAATGAAACAGCCTTCGTGATAGTAATGATCCCAGAAGTCATGGCGATCTACGAAACTGAGCGTCTCCTCTCCTCCCTAATAGAATACGAGATCCCATGCGATCACATAATCGTCAACATGATCTATCCCGACGTGCCGAACTGTCCATTCTGCCGTGCAAGAAGACAGATGCAACAGGAAAATTTGAAAGATATAAGAGAGATATACGACGACTTTAACATAACTGAGGTGCCTCTATTTGAAACGGAAATAAGAGGAATAGACAAGCTCAGGAAACTTTCAGAAATCCTCTTCACCTAGACCTTCAAGTGCTCAACGACTATTTCGGCGAGGTCGTAAACCCTTATTTTTCCTTCCGCTACGCTTTCAAGCTGATTTTTGCAGAACGGGCATGCCGTGACTAAAAATTCTGCTCCTGTCGCCACGGCCTCACTAATCCTCTCTATGCCTATCCTTCGAGCCAGCTCCTGAAAGTTCAGCTGGAGCCCTCCGCCGCTACCACAACACTTCGAATTTCTCCTGTTCCAATCCATTTCAACAAGCTGAACGCCAGGTATGCTACTCAGAACGCTTCTCGGCTCGTCGTAGACACCCATGTGTCTCCCCAGATGGCAAGGATCATGATAAGTCACTTTCACACCACCTTTCCCCGATTTTTTCAATTTAAGTTTCCCCTCGCTTATCGCACTCCACAAGTACTGGCTTAGGTGCACGACCTCGACTTTTAGCGGGAACCCCATTTTTGGGTAATACCGGGAGAGCGCCATGTAGCATCCTGCGCATGACGTAACGACAACGCTGCATCCTGAGTCCTCGATCGCCTTCTTGTTATGCTCAGCATGCTCACTAGCCAGCTCTATATGTCCCGTCGACAAAAGTGGAGCCCCGCAACACCACTCATCATCTATTAATGTGAATTCTCCCTCAGTGTGTTCAAGTATTTTAGCCATAGCATTTACTATGTTCAGCTGCCTGTAAGCCGAGGTGCAGCCGACAAAGTAAGCTACGCTTCCCATTTTACTTTTACCTTTCTTGTTAAGTGCAGCGAATCTTTTCTCATGCGGCTCACCATAGGGGTTCTTTTCGCTCTTCGTCTTCTTGCCTATTTCGAGCGTGGGCTCAGGAGCATTTCCATCTTTAACTAGCTTCGCCCTTACCTCCTTAACTATTTCTGGAATATCAACTTTCGGCAAACACCACTCCTTACACAAACCACAAGTCGCGCACTGATACATAGCCTCCGCAACTCTTCCCCTTCCGGTTATCGCTTCCTTGCGTAAGTAGTATGCTAAGAAGCATTTCCCGTAGGGAGTTACCGTTTCAAGCTTAAGCTGGTTCGCGGCGACACAAACAAAGCGGCACATCTTCATACATTCTATTCCACATAAAACTATAGGGTCTGCGCTCATCCTTTGCCTCCCTTTTCCTTATAGTCCAAGCTTCCCGGGATTCATAATGTTGTTTGGGTCCAATGCCCTTTTAATTGCCTTCAGAACACTAAAAGCGTCTCCGTGCTCCTTGTGCATCCATCCCGCCCTAACTAGTCCTACACCATGGTGGTGGCTTATTGTCCCGCCAACTTTTAGACATGCCTCTAGAGCGTCTCTCCAAACAGAGCTGTAAACTCTCACTGCCTTTTCATGGTTCTGCTGCTGAGTGAAGAAGATCATGTATATCGAACCTCCATCCTCATAGAAGTGTGAGAAATGCGCCATCATGGTCACACCTGGATTCCTCGACTCAACAGTCCTTTTAATGGTCCAGTAGAGCTCTTCGAGCTTGTCGTATGGTGCCGCAACATCCACAGTGTCGGCTATTATGCTATAAGACGACTTGAAAGCGTCAGGGTAGTACATGTCATACCTGTGTTTCCACCAGTGCTCTGCTAGTTCTCTGTCCACTTCGGCGCCTCCTTCATCCAAACAAATCCTTGTAGCCGTTTTTTCCTCTAAATCAACCATTTCTTTCATGCCGTCGAAACCCAATATTAAGTACGAGCCTCCCTCAGGGATCTCTGCTTTTCCTTTAAGGGTGAACTGCGCATCAAGATAGTCGTAGAGGCGTATTACACATGGCTTCAGCCCTCTCCGGAAGATCTTAATGACCGATTCTATCCCTGAATGAAGGTCCTTGAATATGAATGCCCTGAATCTCCTTTCCTCTGGGAGAAGCTTTATCTTTAATGTAACCTCCGTTATTATTCCAAGCGTTCCTTCTGATCCTATGAATAATTGCTTTAAGTCCGGCCCCGTGGATGATCGGGGAACAGGTTTTATTCTTATTATCTCACCTGTTGGTATGACGACTTCAAGCCCAACAACCATATCCTCTATTTTTCCATATTTGGATGAAAGCGAGCCTGCCGAGCGGCAAGCTACGAAGCCGCCTACCGTTGAGCAATACATGGATGCAGGGTAGTGAGGGAACGTGTAACCCATCCTGTTCAGTTCTCTTTCCAGAATCTCCCCTAGGATGCCCGGCTGAACAGTTACTAGTAGCGATTTGTGGTCAACCCTAACTATCTTGTCCATTTTTTTTAGGTCAACTATGATTCCTCCATAGACTGGGATCGTTCCGCCACAGACTCCAGCTCCTCCCCCGAAGGGTATAAGAGGTATTTTGAATCTGTTAGCTAACTTAACTATTTCCGATACCTGCTCCGCGCTTTCAGGATGTACTATAAAGTCAGGTTCGGGAAGCTTTCCTCCCCCCTTAATCCAGGGGACAGTCAGCTGCCACGTGTCGCGTGAATAACAAAGTAAATCTGCGTCATCGCAGTGAACATTCTCTTGCCCCACTATGCTGACTAGCTCTTCATAGACAACGTTCCTCCAGAAATCACCCAACTTCTTGTTGCTCAAAACTTAAACCTCCTACTCCGAGTATATCCTTCTAGCTAGGAAGACTGCAAGGTCATCCACTCCAACACTAACCCTTTTTCTAGCGGCCCCCTCGGATATGTTGACCGAGCAAAGAGGGCATGGAGCCACCACAACCTCAGCTCCAGATCTTGAAATTTTCTCAAGTTTTTTGTTCCTTATAGTTGCAGAAACGAATGGATTGTGAAACTTAAGAAGTCCCCCAGCGCCGCAACACTCGTCAGCCCCCCGCATGCCGACGTAATCAACATTCGGCAAAGCCCTGAGTATTTCCTCCGCGTAATCGATAGTATACCTTCCAATGTGTCTGCTTAAATGGCAAGGCTCATGAAGCGTAACTTTAACTTTGTCGCTAACACGAGCTTTCCTGCTTATAGTCTCAACACCTACTTCTTCGAAAAGAAGCTCAACTAGGTGCCTTACACGGATGCCTGAACCCAGCCGCTTAGTTGCCGATTTTAACTCCGAAGCGCACCCCGCGCAAGTAACAACAACATCAGTCACGTTCATTCTCTCCATTTCTTCGAGAAAGCTACGCTGAAGCTCGTCAGCCATTGCTGAGTCACCAATCAACCTTACAGGAAGACCGCAACATTTCCACTTTTCAGGGATCCCATAATCCACGTCGAAGGCTTCTAGAACAAGTTTCCCAGCCTCTTTAACTTCAAGCAACCTAGTTTCAGCCTGACAGCCCGGAAAGTAAGCTACCAGTCCACTCCTAAGAGGCGGATCGCCTCTTAAAGGTAAACCGATCCTTTCCAGTCTCCCCCTAAGACTTTCCTCCCTTTCCTCAGGATTCATGGGCTCAAAAATGTAGCCGTACCTTGAAACGTTTTCTAGGAGAACTTTAAGTCCCTCTGGCACAAGGTCAGGTCTCTGAACGAATATTTTCGACCTGAGAAGCATGACTACTTCAGGTATTGGGACGTTAACTGGGCACCTTTCCTGGCAGCGGCCACATAAAGTGCACATGTAGACTATACTACTCGCCCTCCAGAATTCTCTTACATCTCTAGAAAGTTCGTCAGCTATCCCCCGCGGTCCAGGGTAAAACTCGCCTGTAGCTTCGAAGACGGGGCAAAACGTAAGGCACAAAGAGCAATTCTGGCATTTTTCTATTTCACTATAAATTTCATCCTCATAAGGAGAAAAAACTACTATTTTTTCCTCGGCGAGAACCTTGTCTATATGTTCAAGCTCCTTCCTCCTCATAGAACTCACCCGCCTTCTACATGTGTTGCCGCGTTCATCCCCGCTATGTAGCCTGTAACTGCCGCGACGCCCATACCGCTTTTCTCCCTCACGTAATTGTAGCCTGAAATTATTGATCCTGCAGCAAAAAGATTATCATATGCGACTTCATCATTCACCACAGGCTTCATCTGGGCGTTAACTTTCACTCCGCACCCCATGAGGGGGTGTCCTTCTCGTGGAAAGGGAGACTTAGCGAGAAGCCGCGAAATATTTTGTCTCTTGAGCGGCTCCCCTTTTTCATCGTATAAGGGCAAGTTGAACACAGTCTCCTTTACTTTGTCTCTTTCCTCTACTATTCCTCCTCCGATGAATTTTCCCGTAGCCAAAATGTAGGCTTTAGCTTTTGCAGGAAAACGCTTCTCTCCTGACGCGAGTGTAACGCTCTTAATGCTTCTTCCTTCCCCTTCAAACCCAACCGCTTTGTAGCCTCTAAAAATTCTTACGCCTCTTTCAATAGCTTCCTCTTCAAGCGCCTCCATTAGTCTCTGGGCTGGTACCGATGGGGGTGGCGAAACAAGTTCAAATACGCTAGTACCCGTCTCCTCCTCAAATATCCTCATGTTTTCGTAGGGCTTCTTTAGTCCAAGTGTTGGGAGAGCTACATGTGAGACGTCATTTACGGCTATTTCAGTTTCCAGTTTTTTAGCCAAATCTTTCCTGAAATCATCTTCATCCATCATTCTTGCTAATTCTATAATTGTCAAGTTGAATTCTCTTAAACTTGGAAGCGAAAGTTCAGTACTAGACGTCTTTCTTAGCTCAATGTTAAATTTTGATGCGAAGTGCTTGAAGCTAGAGGAGCAAAAGCGCGCGTTAAATCCAACTAAGCCCTTAAAGCCTGTGACGAGTAACGATGCCCCCTCCAATTTATGCAATACTCCCCTGTCCATCGTTGATTGGTAAAAACAGGTTAACTTAAAACTACCAATGGTATTTAGAAGAACAACGTTTCTCTCAATTTCTCCTTTAAATTCGACTCCACGATTAGAAGCCATGCTCGTTAGATATCTGATAGCGTCCTTAATAACGTTAGTTACGTTCCTCTCACTCGAAATAACAGAGTATGGATGCGACGGCGAACACTCGATTACCTGAGCGATCCCCTCAATGGGTTTTAAGGTGGCTTCTCCCAGAGGGCACCCCATAACGTCAATTACTCCAGACGACTGATAACTGGCTCCTGAACCCTTGTCGATGACCGTCACTTCCAATTTTTCGTCTGTAGCTTTGGTTGCGGCTAGTAGCCCAGCCACTCCGCCACCTATAACGAGGATCTCTGTCTCAATCAATTTTTCACTCCTCCTCACCGACTTTCATGTCGATTGACCCAACACAGGCATAAGCCGCCTGCGTCATCTCATACTCGCTGAGCTGGCTTCCCCTTAAAACAACAATGTGCCCTCTCCATCTTTCGGCTAGAAACCTTTCAAGCTCTCTAAAAGCCTCTTCAACTCCCATCCCCCTCTCCTCAGCTAGAATCGCCATAGCTTTAAATCCGCAGGAGAATCCTTGGCATGGACCCATACCCATCCTAGTTCGTCTCCTCAGGGCGTCTAGAGTCACCCCCCACTCGTTCCTTATGACGTGTCGTAGCTCAGCCTCAGTAACAGCCTCGCATAGACAAACACTTGAAAGGAGACTTCTTTCGTTACTTGCTTCCGATAGGACAATACTGGATAAAGTGCCTTGCCTTGAGATAAGCCGCCCAGCAGTGTGCGGTGAAAAGTGATACCTTGAAGCTATCTCTTCCACGTTAACTTTTCCGTCTGCCCCCGGCAGAGGCTCTAGGTGAGTTCTGCACTCGGCTTCTCTTCCAAGCTTCTCGCAAACCAGGTCAGTTATTTTCTCGGCCATAGCTCGGCAGACAACAAGTTTTCCCCCTTCAACGCTTACCAGACCCCTAACACCGTCACGTTCCTCATGGTCAATCACCCTGAAATTTCTTGTTACATCCCCCTCAGGCACCCACCATTGAGCTATTAGCGGTCTAACTCCACACATGACTCTGACTATGCGTGCATCTCTCACTGACGGCACAGCCATCTCCATACTTGAAATCAAGTACTCGATCTCATCATAAGTCGCTTCAGCTTCATCCGGGCTAGTGAATATGTCTATTGCGGTCGTGCCCAAAATTGACCCGGTCTCGTGGGGGAATAAGTATACTGTTCTCCCATCTAATGCTCGGCATATTATCCCGAACCTCGTAATTCTCCTATCGAAGACGACATGCGCCCCCTTGTTAAGCCTTAACGTCTGCTTGATTCCCACTATTCTCGAGATTTCCGGAACCCACGCTCCAGCGGCATTAACTACAATTCTGCCTCTTATCTCTTCATCCCTGCCGGTTAACCTATCCTTAACCCTAACTCCATAAACTTCTCCGTCCCTATGAAGAACATCGACGACCTCAGTGTACGTTCTTATCTCTGCCCCGTGTTGCTTAGCGGAGAGGGCTGTGAGAACAGTCAGCCTAAATGGATCAATGAACATCTCGTCAAAATAAGCTGCCAGAATAATATTATTGCTCAATTTGGGCTCAAGGCTCCTAGCCTCTTGAGGAGATAAAATCAGAATCGGGCTTGCCTGCCTCTTCTCTGTTAACGCACCGTACTTCTCAACGAAGCTAGCCCTAAGCTTAATTTCCTCCTCAGTCAATATTGCCGTTATTATGGGTGTCCTGAAAACTATGTGCCCAGCTATCCGGGAGAGCGTTACAACTTCCCTTGTGCACATCTCCGAGAACTCCGGCTCCTGGAGCACATACTTTGTTCCTCCACTAATCATGCCAGCGCATGCACCCGTAGCGCCCGACGCAAGGTCGCCTCTCTCGAAGAGAATGGTTCTAAAGCCACGCATAGCGCAGTCTCTCGCAACACTGGTACCCGTTGATCCTCCACCAATAACTATAACATCGTAATCCTCCATGACCACCATCTCAAAAATCCTTATTTAACAACAATATTTTACCATTTTTCCATTATTTCTGCTCTCAGTTTTGACTTTGCCCTGTAATCTCGGAGTAGCTAGAAAGCAGGAGCTTCATGAAGACAGGGTGCATTTCGTCATAGACCCTCTTGTTCTCGTGTCTTGGCTCTCTTACCTCTGAAATTTTAACCATGCTCTCTACCGCTTTCTCTACAGATGGGAACAACTTAACTCCTTTCGATGCTAGAATCGCCGCCCCAAGCGCTCCAGCTTCCTCAATGCAGGGCACGGAAATCCGTTTACCCGTTACGTCAGCCTGTATTTGCCTCCAAAGTTTGGATCTGGCGCCTCCTCCATCTATCCTAAGCTCCTCGACGGCAATTCCCATTCCCGAAATAATATCTAAGAGTCCCCTTATTCCAAACCCGTTACACTCCATTATCGCTCGGATTATATGTCTTCTGCTATGTGCAAAAGACAAATTGTAAATAGCGCCCTTACCGAAATTGAATAACGGTATTACAAGCAACCCGTCAGATCCAGGGCTAACTGTTTCCGCCTCGTCTTCAAGTATGCTGTACGCGTCCACGCCGACGTCTTCTGCCACCTTCTTTTCTAGATGCCCAAAATTGTCGCGGAACCACCTGAGAATGCTTCCAGTCCCCGGAATGACTCCCTCAACAACCCATTTTCCTTCTAGGACGTGGGGTAACGTGAAAAGTATGCCGAACGGGTCGTAAATCGGCTTATCTATAAGTGCATCTACGAACGTCCCTGTTCCAGTGGTTACTTTAACTATTCCATGTCTCACTGCCCCAACTCCGACGCATGAACACTGCTGGTCTCCCCCACCAACGACTACCGGTGTTCCAGCTTTAAGCTGGGTTTCCCTTGCAGCCTCCACTGTCACCTCGCCGACAACCTTTCCCGACGGGTAAACTTCAACCCACTTGTCTAGGGGAACTCCTACCTCATCAGCTAATTTTTCATTCCAAGACAGTTTTTCAACATCAAATGGACCATAAAACGCATTGGAAAGATCTGACACAAAAACTCCTGCTAACTTAAAGTAAAAGTAGGAGTCAACGAAAAGGAACTTAAATGTCTGCTCGAAGACTGAAGGAACATTGTCCTTTATCCAGAGGACCTTATTCAAGCTTTCTCTTTGCCCTATCACCTTCTTTAGCTTTTTCGCTGAAGGAGACATTCGTGTATCCATCCAAGTTAATGCCCTGTAAAGCGGTCTCCCACTCTTATCGACAGGAAAAATTGTCGCCCTCTGTGTGCAGACGCTAACGGCAACCACATCTGATGGAGAAACATGTGCGTTCTTCAATGCAGACTGAATAGTCCTACATGAAGCCTCCCACCAAACATCGGGAACTTGCTCTGACTGCCCTGGATGCTCAGAAATAGTAGGGTACTCCTCGTAAGCTCCTCCCAAGATGGAACCTTCAAGGTTAAACAACAAAGCACGAACACCTGTTGTTCCCACGTCAAAAACAGCTATTGCCTCCTCACGTCCCACCAACTTAAAACCTCCCTTGTCTGATAAAATACCATTGAAATCTGTTCGATCCTAAAATAAAATCACGTCAATTGCTTTTTGAAGGTATCTGTATTGCTTCCTTCTGCACGTTTAAGGAATTCCGGTATGGTTGCGTCAGGTACACTGTCCCTTTCAGGTATGTAGGGTTTAATGTCAAGTATGGGCGTTCCGTCCAATGCGTCTAGCCCCGTTACTTTCAAAATATTCTCTTTTCTTTCAATTAGTTTTACAACGCTGAGCCCTATCAAATTGGGTCTTAGAGGAGACCTCGAACTCAGCACACCTATTAATGGGAGTTTCGTGTCCCTCTTGGGGTGAACTTTATCTGGCACTTTGGCCCCGGAAAGTTTATGCGTGAAGTATATCACGAAAACATGAGAAAACCCATCTATGCCGTCTAGTGCGTCTCTAAGTTCTGGTTTTAAGACGAGTTCCGCCTCCTTCTCGTTTATCACTTTCACGTAGCCTATCGGCTTAAAAACAACTTCATCCATCTGGCTTCTTCCTTCCTTCAGTTATTCAAAAGAGTTTAAACGGGTTAGTTATGTTAAATTTTGTGTAGATAGCAAGTGGCAGGGGTTGATCCTGGTTGATGGAGACCTCCTCCCTAATTAGGCAGCTTCTTTCTGTTTCCAGCGTTTCCGGTTTCGAGGATGAGTTCTCCGAGGTTATAACGTCGCTCATAGAAAAGTTTGCCGACGAAGTGGAAGTTGACAGGGTGGGAAACGTTGTAGCGAGAGTCGAAGGCGGAGGCAAAGAAAGGGTTCTTGTAGATGCCCACATGGATGAGGTTGGATTAATCATTAAGGCTATCGATGAAAAGGGCTTTCTCCGCTTTACGACTCTTGGAGGAATAGATAACCGGATTTTATTGGCTCAAAGAGTTGTAGTGCATACGTCGAAGGGGAAAATTAAAGGCGTCATTGCAGCTGTTCCCCCGCACTTCACCTCAGAGAAAGAACGCGAAAAGATGCCTAGTATTGATGACTTGTTCATAGATATCGGTGCATCAAGCAGGGAGGAAGCTTACGAAGTGGGCATCCGCATTTCTGACCCAGTATCCTTTGAGGGCGGGTTAGAAGAGCTGGTTGGAGGACGCATTTGTGGATACGGCTTTGATGATAAGTTAGGTTGTGCTGTGGCAATAAAGACGTTATACGAATTACGTAACCTCAAAGAACCCCTAAACGCCGACATCTTCTTTTCATTTAGTGTAGAAGAAGAAAGAGGACTTAGAGGAGCAAAACCTGTCGCCTTCAGAGTGAATCCTACAATAGCTATTCCCCTCGATACAACGGGAGCAGCAGACTACCCTGGAGTCAAACCCTTCATCTCGTCTGTTGTTCTTGGAAAAGGTCCCGTAATAAGGGCGGCTGACCGAATGTTTGTTGCAGACCGGTCAGTAAAAGAATTCCTAATTAAAGTAGCAGAGGAAAACGGGATACCATACCAAATAGGTGTCGTCATGGGGACAACTAACGCTACGGCAATCCAGCTTGCTAGAGAAGGTGTGGCAACCTGTCCACTCTGTATTCCCGTACGGTACGCCCACTCACCGGTTGAAGTAGCCGACCTGTCAGATATAGAAAATACGATAAGATTGCTCGTTAAGGCTCTTACTAAAATAAAGTAAGTTAACCTTCTAAAAGTAAGGAAGTCTAACAACGTATAGAAAACATCTGTATGTTTCTTGTTAAAATTTGGTTTTTATCAAAAATAAATGTTCAACATTTCTGTTCTGTCATTTAGTTATAGGCAATTTTGCTTCGTTTTTTCTGAACACTATCCTACTTATCTATAAGCTTTCATAATTTGTTGCCAGTAAATTTAAAAAGTTTTACCAGAAAATTATTATTTAGCGCTCTTTGCAATTACTTACTGAAAACGTTAAGGTTCACTTTAAAGTTACAAGGTGTTAGACTTGAGCCAAGCAAAGTACATTTTTAAGATAGTTGTTGTGGGAGACGGTGCTGTAGGAAAAACCAGCTTGATTAAAAAGTACACCGAAGAGAAGTTTCAGTCAGATTACATAATGACCATAGGAGCGAACTTTGCCGTTAAGAATGTTGAAGTAGATGGCGTTATAATTAAACTTCAATTGTGGGACTTAGCTGGGCAGCCACAGTTTAAAGAAGTACGCTCGTCTTTTTATAGAGGTGCTGCAGGTGCAATCTATGTTTATGACGTCTGCCGGCCTGAAAGCTACCTCAGTTTAGTAAACTGGAAAAACGAGCTCGTGAAGGAATGCGGTGAAGTGCCGGGTGTACTCCTTGCCAACAAAATCGATTTAGAGGAGCACCGTAAAGTGACTCATGAAATGGGAGAAGAACTTGCCATGCGCCTCGGTGGGTTGCCATACTTCGAAACAAGTGCCTTTACAGGAGCAGGGGTAAAGGAAGCCTTCCAAAAAATAGCAGAGATAATCTATAGGACTGCAACCCAAAAGTAATTTTTTGTTTCTTTATTCATCTTTCTTCTTAGATTGAGCTTGTGAGTGTTCTGCTCGCCAAAAGTATTTGGACGGCACTTTCAAGCTCACTTAAGAACTCTATAATATGTCTCTTTTTAACATGCGGCATCACGACTATTCTTAGAAATTCTGGAAACTTGCCTAGAGCCCAGCCTTTTTTTCTAAGTTCTAAGTCTAGCTTGCATACGTCGACAATATCTGATAAAATTCCAATTATGTTCATTGTTGGTTTTACCGGTAATCTTAGGCCGTCTATTTTTTGGATTCCCCTCTCTAAGATCCTAGTATTCCTCATGCATCTCTTAACTATCTTAGTGTATCCCTCAACTCCTAGATGATTAAGCAAGGCCCACGTTGCAATGACAGTTGCTCCCGAACGTGTTCCCAGTATTATTGGATGGTTATATTTTCCCCCTGCTAGGTATGGTATTTCAAAGCTGTTTTCAATAAAGAGCTTTTCGTCTCGAAGCAATAATCCTCCAGCAGGTATGGGGGCCATTCCCATCTTATGCGGGTCCACTGTTATAGAGCATACGCCCTCGTTTCTGAAGTCGAAACTTGGAACTCTGAATCCAGCCTTCTCTAGGAAGGGTAATACGAACCCTCCAAATGCAGCATCGACATGCAAGTATATCCCTTTGTCTTCTGCTATGTCGGAGAGAGCTTCTATCGGGTCTACTGTCCCCAGAGCTGTTGTTCCGGCTATGCCAACTATAGCGAACGTGTCACTTGTCACTTTTTCTTGGACGTCGTCCACATCAACCCGGTATTCCTCATCAAGTCGAGCTTTAATTATTTTTACGTCAAGCAAGTCTGCTGCCTTGTCAAATGATGCGTGAGCTGACTCGGGAACTATTATTGTTTTCCCCTTTCTACCATTTTTACGTGAAACGTTTCTGGCTATGCGCATTGCAGAAATGTTCGCCTCCGTTCCCCCGCTCGTTATTATTCCTGAAGCGTTAGAGTTTCCTAAAAGCTCCCCCAGCATGCTGATAACTTCTCTCTCTAACTGGAAGGTTGCAGGGAAAAGGCCTGGGTCACCTAGATTCTTTTCAAGATACCTAGAAAATATCTTTCTTGCTAATGGGTGCGGAAGAGTACACATACTCCCTAATATTCTTCCAGAATGATAGCTCATATCTGATACTAGTCTTTCTTCAAGCTCCCTCAGGACTTCCTTAGCACTAATTCCTCTCAGCTTCATTAGAGATCACGCCTTTCCTTTGATGGGCCTTCGTCTCTAATGTTTTGATTATTGCGGTTACTGTAAAGTTTACGGGTGTCTTCACATTGTACCTTTTACCATAAGCAACTATCGCACCATTAATATAGTCTATTTCAGTTTTTTTGCCCTTTTCTATATCCTGAAGCATGGAGTTCTTGTTAGTGGCAGTCATCTCTGCAATCTTGACAGCTTTAGTGAAGGGGTCCTCCGTCAATGTGATATTATGCTTCTTAGCAACTTTTTTCCCCTCCGCAATAAGCTTCTTCATAACTTCTAAGAGGGGTGGATGCTCAAGTATCTCACCGTTTCTAAGTCCCGTTATAGCCCCAATAGGGTTTATTCCGGCGTTAACGAGCGCCTTTCCCCAAACTTCTCTTTCAATGTTGTCCGTGACATTTGCATTAAAGCCCGCTTCTCTAAGAATCTCGGCAACGCTCTTTGCTCTTTGCAGCGAGATACCGAAAGGAGACCCCACTAAGCTCTCTCCTCTACCAGCATGACGCACAACTCCCGGCTCCACGAGCTGAGCCCCCTCAGAAGTTACCCCTCGAAAAACGTTTTCCTTTCCTAGGACATCAGCAGCTTCTTTCTCCGTATCTAACCCGTTTTGCATGCAAACAACTAAACTGTCTTCTTTTAACAATGGCCTAGCATCCATTGCTGCCCTCCTAGTGTCGTATGCCTTAACAGTTAAGAAGACTGTATCTGCTTTACCCGCCTCTAGTGGGTTTGTCGTTGCTTCCACTCTAACTGTAAAAGCCTCCCCGCTTTCCTCTATTATCTTTAATCCTCTTTTTCTTATCATTTCCACATGTTCTTTCCGGCCTATCAGTATTACCTTAACACCGGTTCTTGCTAGCATTCCCCCGAAAAGGCTTCCTATAGCTCCTGCTCCCAAGACTGCAACTCTCAACTTGTACCCCTTTGATAGTCTTTTTCTGAATTCTAAAGTGCTTTTTCAAAGTCGTCAGGTATGGTTCCTCCAGCTTCAGCTATTGCTGTTAACCTATCTCTTATTATTCTTAACATGTCTGCCAGAACCTTCTTATTATCGTATTTTTCTACAATCTCTTTCAGTCGCTCCTTTGGGTATCCTTTGAGCCTTCTTGCTTCTTCTACGAGGAGAGGCATACATCTAACTATATTGTCGACTATTGTTATGTTAGCGTACTTTGCAGTCCTACTAAGCGGGTTTAGATCTATAGCGATAACCGTTTTTCCCAGTTTTCTAAGTGCTTGCGTTCTATCACCATCCTCAATGGAAACGAGGACTACATCTGCTATCATTATACCTCGCCGGTCAACAACTCTCCTAACACTTGATATTTCTGGAATTTCTCCATCGGCGGTTTCTCCTACCCCTAAGATCTCCTTTGCCCCTGCTTCCTCCAGAACTTTCCTTATTGCTTCAATTCTTTCTTGACTTCTGTAGAAGAGATTTATCTCTATTTTGGCGTTTACTTCTTTAGCAAGCTCCACGACCTCTCTTGGTGATAGAGCCGCCAGGTTGCCATTAACACTTATAACAGGGTACTTTGCTAGCAGGAGAGCTGAAACAGCAGCACGTACCGCTTCCATTGCTGGTGGTTGGGTTTTCTCGCCTAAAAGATAATCAAACGCTTCTCCTCTACCATGCGCGATAAGTCCTGCTTTAGCCACAACTTTGTTCTCCATTCCATGAATCAACTTATGCCTTATTCTTAATGACTCAGCCCTAGGGTGACCTGGCGGAATTTCGTCCATCTTTTTTCCCTCTACTGGCTTTACACCAGTCTTGCTCCTCTAAAATCTATTTTGCAAATCTTAATGAAGCCTTGAGGCATACATTTTCTAAGCACCCTATATGCTTTTTTTGCCTTTTTCTTGGTGGTGATGCAGAAGACACTTTCACCCAGCATTATCATACCACAATATTCAAACCCTTCTTTTTCAAGTGCAAGAATCGCTTCCTCTACTTTTTTCGTCATTAACCCTGTTTCCATAGTGAACCTCTTCGCTAAAAGAGCCACTTTCTCTATTGTCGCGTCTTTTATCAGTTCTTCTACGAGGCTTTTTCCAGCCGCATTTATTTGTTCCTTCTTATCTTTTCGAGAAATTACGCTCTTCGTCTCTAATCCGCCTATTGAGCCGCAGACCACAACATATTCTTCCGAGACCGGTATGTTGTCCACTACTCCATAACCCGGCGCCCCTTCTTTTACCCTTATTTCTACGCCTCCAACGTTTTGGGCTGCAACGTCGCCTAGCCCCGTGAGATTTTCAATCTCAGATAAGTGTGCTATCTGCCCTACCCTATTTTTCGTGAGGCCTAACCCTAATGCGTCATTGAGAGCCAAGGCAGTGCTGAAGGCTGCAGCACCGCTAGAGCCAAACCCAGCATACACTGGAACATCCATTTTTTGCATCACGGTTACCTTGTAGTTTTTCGAGTACTTTTCGTTTGCAAGTTTCACCATTCTTTCAGCCGCACTTCTAGTAACTTTAGGCTCTCCTATATCTGGGTTAATAATTATTTCCAAATGGTTCTCCTTAGCAATCTCCACTTTAACCATGGTAGTTATTCCTCTGTCCAAACATATCCCGGCGCCTCTAGACCCGACCTCTAGCGGGTTTCCTGACTTGTCAAATATTTGGAAAAAGCACGTGATATGCGCCGGACAGAAAGCCTTCGAAAATTTGGAGGTCAACTGTAAAACCATCCTTTTTCTCTTCTGGCACGATTAATTTCCGTTACCCCCATTTACTCAAAAAATATAAGACTTTTTCTTTGATGAAAAGCGAAAGCATAGGTAAATACGCTTATTCGCTTTCACTTGAAGCTTAAACTAATTACACGCAGGGGAACATTTTACATCCCTTTAAAGAGTATTACGCAAGATTTTCAGATTGGCCAGGCTAAAGATTCAAGGCGTATACGATGACCTAACTTAGTTGCTCGTTGCTCTTTTTTAGTCTACTTTACCTCTTTCTTCTTAAAGAGTCTTAATGGTTTTCTTATGGTACCACACAGTCCTCTATAGCTTCCTCCTCATCCTGAAAAGAGATTAATTTTCGGTGTGGGTTTCCCGTTAAGGGTGTTACGTGTGTCCCTTTTGAAATGCCAGGAATGTGACGTGGACGCTGTAGAATATGAAGGTTATTATGTATGCCCAAACTGCGGGCTTGTCGTTGAGCGACACATAGTATCCCCTCTTTTCTACATATCCTCAAAGGAGCATACTAGAGGTGCATGGGTGTACCCTGAAACTCAAGTAGGAAGTTACATTGATTACAAAGACGCCTTCATCTTTAGAGACTCGAAGGGTAATATGGTTTCACCTAAAAGCCAAGCCATCTACAAAAGACTGAAAATCAAAGCTATTCAAGACAAGATGAGAACTCTATGTGCGACGCACTATAGAGCGTTCTCTGCACTCAAATATGTATCTGAACGCCTTGATCTCCCAGCCATTGTAAGGGAGCGCGCAATAAACTTGTACAAACGTGCCATCCAGCAACTAAAAGTTAGTAACCACATACTCCTCATGGCAGCATGCCTCCTTCACGCCGTAAGAGAGCAGAAAACGCATGCGCCGGTAACACTAATAGAAATAACAGAAGCCTTCAAATCGATGGGATACAAAGTTGCCCCAAAAAAGTTGCTGAAGGCAGCATTTTTAATCCGAAAAGTTACAGGTGTACATCAAACACTGCGTAGAAGTGAAGAATACCTTCCAAGAGCGATAAACGCCCTGCTAGGATCGAAAAATGTCATTCTCAAACTAGAGGAAAAAGGGATGAGTGTTGAGGATTACAGAAGAGAGCTAATAAGTATGTGCATGAGGATCCTCGCCGAGACGAAGAAGGAGAAAGGCGGAAGAAGACCATACATTTTCACTGCGGCAGTAATATACTGTGCCGATAAACTTCTAGCACTCCGGAGAGGTTGCTCCTCCATTTTGACACAGAAATTGATTGCGCAGTCTTTAGGTGTAGCAGAATATAGCCTCAGAGACCATTACAACGCTGTCCTAAAACCAAAATATCTCGGTAACTCACACTTGACCAGGACGCATTAATGTGGGAGTAATCATATATCTCATCGCATGTTTCTTGTTGTATAGTATATTTTTATTTTATTTATTTTTGGAGTAAATTTAAAGACTATTTATACTACTTTTTTTGTGTTTAAAAGCTTAAATATGCCTGTTGTCTAAAGGTTAACTTGAAACGTGAATTTACACTATCACTTCGGGGTTGTTATTATTGCTTCCCGAACACACCTCGAAGCAGATCATCGGGACTAAAAGCCAGATCCTTAAGGGGAAAAAGATCGCTCTTTGCATAACAGGTAGCGTGGCGGCAGTAGAATGTCCAATAATTGCTAGAGAATTAATGCGTCACGGGGCAGAAGTATATGCGGTGATGTCGCCTGCAGCTACAAAACTGATCTCCCCCGCGCTAATGGAGTGGGCTACAGGAAATCCTGTTGTAACCGAGCTAACTGGAATGGTAGAGCACATCTCTCTTGCTGGAGAACACCCAAACGCCGTTTCCATAGTGCTCGTTGCTCCAGCCACAGCAAATACAATAAGCAAGATCGCTTACGGCATTGACGACACTCCCGTTACCACGGTAGTCACAACGGCGATAGGCGCGAAGATCCCTGTAGTGGTTGTGCCTGCAATGCACGAGTCGATGTACCACCACCCAATAATACTAGAAAACCTAAAACGCCTAGAAGCGTATGGAATCGAAATAATAGGCCCCCGCTTTGAAGAAGGAAAAGCGAAAATCGCCCACATAAACACGATAGTAGCTAGGGTAATCGAAATTCTCTCAAAGAAAAAGGACATGAAAGGACTAAAGGTTTTAATCACTGGAGGACCAACACGAGAATACATAGATGCAGTAAGGTACATTAGTAATCCTAGTAGTGGCAAGATGGGCGTCGCGCTGGCGGAAGAAGCAGCTCTCCGAGGCGCAGAGGTAACCCTCATATATGGTCCCGGAACGGCGGAGCCTCCTTTCAACGTTAAGGTCATTAGAGTTGAAACCACAAAGGAAATGCTAGATGCCGCTCTCTCCGAAGTAGGAGAAAAATGCTATGACATAATAATATGCGCCGCGGCGGTCTCAGATTATGCCCCTGAAAGCAAGGTTAACGAAAAAATACCATCTGGAAAAGAGAACCTCCAAATCTCCCTGAAGCCTTTGCCTAAAGTGATAGACGCTATAAGATTAGCTGCACCAAAGGCCTTCTTAGTTGGGTTTAAAGCAGAGTACGGGGTCTCAAAAGAAGAGCTAATTTCACGAGCGATAAAAAAACTTAGAAACGCAAACTTGGATATGATAGTCGCCAACGACGTGTCAAAGCCGAACGCAGGCTTCTCCGCAGAATCCAACGAAGTCTACGTAATAGATAAAAGGGAAAACGTTCATCACATTTCTCTCTCGAACAAAAAAATTGTGGCTTCGAGAATCTTTGACTTAATTCTTGAAGAACTCTGGGAAGGCAAAGAAAAAATAATATCAGAAGAATTAATAAGTCAAACTCGTGAATCTCTCTAAAAATAAATTAATCTCGTTGCCCAGCTGCATTAAGTATCACTTTGACGATGTCTTTTGCATCAATCCCAACAAGCGTAACCTTTTTCTCTTTAAGAAACTTTTCGACAAGTTCATATAATGCATGGATAGGTGCCCCCTTCAATGTTTCTTCCAGCTCTTCAAGTTCCTCCTCAGGATGAAAATAAAAGTCACCTGTTATCCGCACATATCTTATCAATTTTCCCTCTAACTCTACCTCCGCCTCTATCATTTTTCCTCCTGGAACCTTTAACCTAGCGTTTCCAGTCAACGGAAACCCTCCTTGTTAAACTCTAACCGAATGATTTCTCCCTTCTTGAACTCTACTTTCTCTCCCTTTAAAGGGATTAATTTCATTAAGCATTTCTCATTTAAACTTAGAAAAGCAGAAATCCCTCTCAACCGAACCCCCTCACATTCCAGAGAAACTTTCTCTAAGAGAACTCGGGCTCCATTATGTATAAAACCATTTACTCTCCCTATAACTAGACCACCAAGCTTAACCTGGTCGCCTAATTGTACCTTACTCCCCTGAGCAAGCATAACTCCCCCCCTTGCATAGTGAGGGAAACCGCAATCGAGAATTCCAATGCTCCCTCCGATCTTGACTCCTAACCCTCTAACTTCTCCTAACCTTACCGTGCATCCTTCTTCAAGCTCTACCAGCACAAAAAAATCGTTGACATGGACTACCCTAAAGAGAATATCCTCCACCGCTTCACCTTCAACTTCACCATCGATCTTCAAGTCTATAGGGAGGGAGCCTTTCGCTCTAAAGGCGTAATCGGGAGTTTTTATCTCTAAGTGAGCGTGTAAACTTGTCCAAGGATCAAAAAAGCCGCTCCGCAAAGGCTCCCCCACGGGTCTTCCTACATTTAAGTGTTCTCCTTCCTTCACGAATGGTTTAATATGCATTATTCTGACAATTAAACTTGGGTCTTCTCTGCTCTCGATCAGCGTCACATAATCAAAGTCACTATGATAGAACTTTTTCATAGATGCCGCTTTAACTGTTCTAATACCGACAATCCTACCAGGGGTTAAACATGGAAAAACGCGCTCCTCATCTAAGAAATAAATGTCGATCGCCCCTCCATAACTATGAGCGTAATAGGGACTATTAAACAAAGAGAAATAATTCGTTTTACACCTGTATATCTTTACCTTGCCACACGATGCGATAACGTTCAACTCAGCTCAGCTCTAAGACTTATTCTTTTCTCCCAGAAAACTAATTTAAACCTAAAAAATAATCTTTCTATGATTCCCCCTACGGAGGGCTACTAATGAGCGAAATAATAGAGTTCGAGGAGGCATTGAGGCGTAGTCTTGAACCATTAAAGTCCCTCGGAAACTATGAAGCATGGTTCTCATGGTTTAAAAACGCTGAAAGAAGAGCTGAAACTTACGTCGCAAAAATGAGAGTGTTTCTTAGAAGCGTCTCTGGGCTAAGGGTTCTCGACGTGGGTTGCGGAGTAGGAGGAGCATGCTTAACGTTAGCAAATCATGCTAACCAAGTTGTCGGAATCGAAATAAATTCTCTTGCAATTCAACTTGCAAAACTAAACGCTAAAAAAGCGAAGAACGGCGTAATCGACTTTATCCTAGCTAGCGGCCTAAACCTGCCATTTAAAGAAGGATGCTTCAACTTGACCATATGCAATGACGTCCTGGAACATGTTGAAGACAAACACAAATTGCTTAAAGAAATTCATTCAGTCCTCGACGATGAAGGACGTCTCTTTCTAACAACACCCAACAGGCTATATCCCGTGGAGCCACACACCGGAATAATCGGGTTAACTTTACTTCCCAGGAAGATCGCGAATAAGATCGCTTCGATGATGCTTAAGGTCAATGCTGAACTGCCTTCACTCGTAACATACAAGCAACTCGCCAAATTACTTACAGAAAACGGCTTCGCACACATAATTAACCATCCATACTGGCTACTCTATGAAGATGCACCTGCCATTAAGTTCATAACCCGCATAACAAGATTAAGAGTTGTTACCTGGTTTTTGGCTCTTCTTTCACCTCTCTTTACTGCGCTTTGCAAGAAAATTAAAAGCAACTATAAATCCGGGACGCAGTTAAATCATAGCTCTCCTACGAAAACTGGAGGATTAGCGAGACGAATTATTGGTATAAAAGTCGCCTTCGGGTCGACCTCCACTGCATCAACAAATTCTATTTTCTCCTCTTGGTGTCCGACATAACGTATAAAGTTTCCTTTAGGCGGCTCTTTATCTGCGATATACATAAACAATGGGAGCCCTCTTAGCTCATAGTAGCCTGGAAAACTCCCTATTAAAGCGCCGTAAATATGCTTGCCGCCTTTCTCAAAGTAGAATATATGTGTTCCCCGCTCCCTGCTCCACGTTACCAGCAACCTGACTAGATCAGCCAAACCTTTAAGCTGCAACGGTATTGCAGGTTTCACAACACTCCCGCTCATAACTTTCTCCTCCACGCTTAAGTTAAATTTGATATTAGAATTTCTCTAAAAAATCTTCTGCCAGTCATCTTAGTCCATGGTGCGCTAGTAACCAAGTTTAGCCTTCTTCTCCGCCAGAGCAAATGCACGTCATTGTCTCCATAACGCCATCCATCTGCCTTACTACTCCGAAAACGAAGTCATCAAGCTCCTCAACGTTCTTCACGTTAACCTTCAGTATTATATCATAGATCCCATAGACAAGGTCCGCGCACTCAACATTTTTGAGCTCCCTCAGCCTCGAAAGAACCGGCTTCTCATGACCAGAGGCAACCTTAATAAGCACATAAGCACTCAACCCCATCCTAAAACCCCCTTAACCCTTTAAGGGTATAGGAAAATTCCAGAAGGTAAAATAAATAACTTTCCATCACTACAATTGAAGAAATACATTTCCCAAGGAAGCTTGCTTTTTTCATGACGCTAATTTAACCGTTGGAATAACTGTTTTTACTTGTTCTTTCTTCACTTCTTTTATTTCTGCTTCGATGTTAACTCTAACTCCGCCTTTCTCCTCTTCAGCATGTCTCTCTCCTTTGTCATCTCTTCTCTCTATTGCAACTGCCTTTTCCTCCACCCTGCTTTCTCCATTCTCCAGAAGCCTAAACCCGTAAAGCTCTTGAATCAAAACGTCAACTTGCCTTTCAATCTTTCTAAGCCTTTGCTCTAAATCCGAAACAGCTTCCAACAAAAATCTAACCACGTTCTCGTCAACTTTACCCTTACTAAGCTTGACAACCATATAATCCCCCCTTTCAAGGGGGCTCTGAAAGAACATAAAAAATTAAGTATCTCCCTCATATTTTTCACCCCCTCGTTGTCCCTGCCTTAGCGAAACAGTAAATGGTCGTGGTAACCCATATTAGCGCAGTCAATGTCATGGCGCTGGTTACGTGAGTCACTGAGCTATGGATGAGCATCACAACGTACATAGCTAGGGTAAGCGCTGTCTGCGCACCTCCAAAAAAGTAGATCTGCATGAGAGCTCTCGGAAGCTCATAGTAGGGGATATAAAGGTTCAAAAAATAGTTTATATCCATCGTTAAAAGCCCCCAAGGAGATGATAAAGTAACGCTCAGGATAAACGGTGTAAGCATCTTTGGCAGGATGGCAAGCGTCCTAATGTAGTTACCTGTAACCATGTCTAACCCTAGGAATCCTCCAGCTATAATCAATCCAAAAAGAGAGAAATTGAATGTGCGTCTTCTTAGACCTTTAGTCATTCCCACCAGAGTAACTAGTGATATTAAGCCTAAACAAATGTAATTTATTCTGTCATATAAGATGCTCGGGTTGCTTCCCCAAATAAGGTAACGAGGAGGCCACCCCGGAACGTAAATGTATGGCAATCCGATATAAATGAATAATATGAAGAACACCGCTTCAAGTATGGCTATTGCTCTATAAGGTGGCTTGGTTAAAGCGACTCCGAAGGTCTTAGCTTCAAACTCGGCTGAGCCAGCAAATATTAGCCACACAATAGACCCTATAGCCAGCGCGTTAACTATACACATGGAAACAGTGTATGTTATTACCATGTTGTTTGCCCATAAGTCCCAGAGCCAACTAGTTAGAAAAACGTGGAGCCTTTCCAAATAGTATAACGCGGTCAGGTAAACTGGTCCCCAACATATGACGGTGAAGGCTATAATGCATGTAGCTATTTTCACTATCTTTCCATGTCTCCAGAACCACTCACTAGTGTTAAGCACCCTGCCAACGAGAATCACGCTTGAAACAACGCTCAAAACAGGGAATAAGGCGGGGAGAAGGAAAAATACCAGTAAAAGCAATGTATTAAAACCGTAAAAAATTCTGTATCTTAGAGGAACTATCGTCGTCGTTGCGTCCAGCACCTCAAAGGTTCTGATAATCCTTTCGTGGTTCAAGGCAACGAAAAGAAGCCATGGAAGAGAGAAAAAAAGAGGAGCAAAAATGTAGTTAATCACCATGATCCATGGTTGTTCAAACCCAGAGTACTGCAAAATACTATGAAATAAAGGATAATTGGCAACTACTATGTCAAATGGTAAAGGAGCAGGACGTAATTTGACTGGTGAAAAAGCAAATAAAAGCAGAAAGTAAATCGGGGTTAAAATGACAGATAGCGCTAGTAAAAGCCGTGAAAGGACAACCCCTCCAACTCTGAAGCTCAATCAGCCGCCTCCCTCACAATCTTTTCAAATATGCAGACTCCAACTACCTGTTCAAAAAAGACAAAACTCGTAGATAATTTTTTTGATGATTTTTAAGAGTTGATAAGTCTATGTTCCCCCGATAATTAAAGAATCATTACTGCCTCTGGTGGCTGAAAAGGTAAGAAGATAATATTTTTAGAAGAAAATTACTGTAAATATAAGCGGAGTGAACGGGAAAAGGGAGGTTTTCGGGGAGGAAGCATGCTTGAAGAAATGCTGAGTGACGTGAAAAGAGAGGTAAAGGAGTACCTTAAGCTTTGCAAGGATTATATAAAAAGCGTTATTGGTGGCGAGCCAGAAGTGGAAGATTGGTGCGGGGACTTGGTTGACGGGTATAATGCTCTCTGGGATACTATACTGACCTACTTGGATGATCTAAGAGACTACATTCAAGCACGTAAAAAAGTTATTAGTGAGTTTGAAGCTCATTTGTTCTGGGTTAGGCAAGTCCTTGAGGCGGACAGCGTTGAAGATGCCGCTTTCTACCTTAAACATGCCATAGAAGACTTGATCGACATGAAAAGCTCAGCCCTCCTAGAAAGGGATCTGGCTAATAGAGTTGAAGAGCAGTTCTCTGCGGTACTGAAAGTCATGGAAGGCGTTAAAGCTGCAAAAAGGCGGACCGAACTCTTCGAAAAAACGTATCCTCAACTTGAAAAATTACTTGAAAATATGATAAAAAAACTCAAAGGACTCGGGGAACGCTAACCTCTGTCTCGTAAAACACTTTTAATTCTTTCTACGTACCACTTAGCGGTTTCCCCAGGTTTTTTCGCCTCACATATTATGCGTCCAACTATTGCGTAGTCAGCTCCTGCCCTAAAAACTGTCTCGACGTCTCCTCCTTGAATAGCGACCCCAGGACTAAATATGAGCACATCTTTAGGTAGCATTTTTCTCACTTCACTTATCACATTTGGTCTCGTGGCTCCCACCACGACGCCATCGGCGCCCCACTCAACTGCTTTCTCCGCGAAAAACCTGTAGCAAGGCTTTACCTTGCCGTCACTTAATACTATTTCTCGTCCATAGTTTTCTTCAGCACTGTGATGTGACATGTAAACCAAAAGTATGACTCCCTTTTCGCGTCTCCTTGCCTCATCGAATACTCCTTTTAATCCTCCCTCCCAACCAGCGAAGGGGTTTGCAGTTAAAGCATCAAACCCCGCATCAAAAAAATGAGTAGCAGCCCACCTGTTAGTATGTTCAACGTCATTTATTTTGCAGTCCATGATCGTCGGTAAGCCATACGCCCTAGCGGCATCCAGCACCTCTTGCAGATAACCATACAAACCTAAAGGAAGCAGAAGCTGAAAATTCACTTTTAAGCCCGCTATGAATCTTTCAGTATCATCCAAAATGGTCTTAGCTCTTCCGCAAAGCTCACGAATATCTCTTTCATCCTTAACCTTGGTTGAAACATCTAAAGCCAACACGAGATTGCTTTCTCGCTCCTCAGAGGCATTATGGATCTTCATTGCAAAAGGTCCTCTCAATTCTTATCCCTTCCCTTTTCTTGTTCAACAATCATTAATAAGCCTAAAGACTGTTTCTATGACTTTTGGTATAGCTTCCTCCACTTCTCGCGAAAGAGCGTCTCCTATTTCACTGTAGTTTTTTGGTTCAACCCCAACCAAGAACAGTTTAGGTAAAACATTCAATTCCTTAGCAACCTTCACCAGTAATTGGACAGTCATATCATGCAAAGACGACAAGCTCTTAATCTTACTCCTCTCAAGCTCTTCAGAGTTAACAATGTATACATCACCGGGCTTCCCGCCACCTAAAACTGCATCCACAAGAATAACTTTTTCAGCCTTTTCAAGAAACTCCAGTAAAAACAAGCCTCCCACTCCTCCATCAACAACTTCCACTTTTTCAGGTAACGAGTGCTCCTTCATCCTGTTTACAATATGAATCCCCACTCCTTCATCTCCCAAAAGATAATTTCCTACACCTATAACGAAAACCTTACGCAAAAACCCACCAACCTCTAGTCTCACGTCAAAAACAAAAAAACAAAATATACCAATAAAAATTACGTAGACCCCCTCTTTTTCAGGAAGACCTTAAACAAGCAACTCTACGTTGCCACATGTTAACACCTAATTTAATCCCTGTTTCTCTCCTAGTTCATTGACGATTTTACAGACAACTTCGTTCCTTTCTTTTGATTACTCAACCACTAACACTATCTAATACTCCCTAAAGCCGTATGCAAACAGATTTGGCAAGAAAATTCGAAATTAACTTTTTATCTTAAAACTGCTGACGACTTTTAATCTGAAATTATTTTCTTGATGAAGAAGATGTGAATTCTCGGGTCGTCTGTTAGTTCGGGGTGGAATGCTGTGGCCATTATTTTTTCTTGCTGCACCGCTACTATTCTTCCATTCAATCTACATAAAACTTCGACTTCGCTTCCTACATCTAATATTATGGGTGCCCTAATGAAGACGCCCCTATAAAGACCGCCAATCGCTGGTATTTCTAGCTCAGTTTCAAAGGAGTCTCCTTGCCTTCCAAAGGAGTTCCTTTCAACGGAGACGTCAAGTATCCCTGCGGTTGGCTGATTAGTATCACCTAATACTCTATCCTTTACCTTTCTCGATAACACAATCATGCCCGCACAAGTTCCAAAAACGGGAAATTTCCCCCTTGTTCGCCTTAAATAATCCATTATACCCGTGCGTTCCATCATACTGCCTATCACTGTGCTCTCTCCACCAGGAATTATCAGTCCATCCAAAACTTCAACTTCCTCCAGTCTCCTCACAACATTAACTTCTCCACTCAGCCCCGCTTCTTTAAGCGCTCTTCTCGTGATATCTACGTGTTCCTCGATCGCTCCTTGAAATCCAAGTACACCAACTTTAATGCTTCTCACGCTTCAGCCCCCCTTTCTTGCATTTTCAGCTCGAGCTCACTGACGCCGATGCCAATCATGGACTTTCTTTCATCTATCATCCTCTGGGCTTCAGCCACAATCTCCGGGTCATCCCAAAATGACGTCGCTAAAACTATTGCCCTTGCCCGCTCCATAGGATCCTCAGACTTAAAGATCCCTGACCCAACAAATATTCCATCGCAACCAAGTGACATCATCAAAGCGGCATCAGCAGGAGTAGCTATGCCGCCAGCAGCAAAGTTAACAACAGGCAGCCTTCCAAGCCTTCCGACCTCGTAAACCAGTTGATAGGAAACCCTAAACTCACGAGCCAAAGCAACGATCTCCTGCCAGTCCTCCTCCTCAACTACAGCTCTCACCCTTCTTATTTCACTCCTCACAAGTTTCATGTGGCGCACAGCCTCAGCAACATTACCCGTTCCCGCCTCCCCCTTCGTTCTTATCATGGAAGCTCCTTCCTCTATTCTTCGTAAAGCCTCACCGAGATCCCTCGCACCATTTACGAATGGAACCTTAAAGTCCCACTTCCAAATATGCCTCTTCTCATCAGCTGGAGTTAAAACTTCGGATTCATCTATAGCATCAACACCCAACTCCTCCAGTACCCTTGCCTCATAGACATGTCCAATTCTGCACTTAGCCATGACCGGTATCGAAACATGATCCATTATTTCCTCTATAACCTTCAGGCCAGCCGTCCTAGCAACACCCCCCGCCTTTCTGACGTCATAAGGCAACTTGTCTAGGGCCATTACTGCAACCGCTCCTGCATCCTCAGCAATCTGCGCCTGCTCAACGCTAGTAACATCCATTATGACGCCGTGCTTCTGCATTTTCATGAACCCTCTCTTCACGCATATTGTTCCAACACTGGCCTTCATGGCTTTTCCTCCAATTATTCAATTTTCATCTTTACTAAAGATGTTTCTTTAATATATCTTTCCCTATAATCCACACTTCTATTGATGAAGCCTTAAATATGCGTCTCCGTAAATTATTGACCAAAATTGACAAAAAGGTGATAGGTGTGTCTTTTAAACTTGAAAAACTTCTGGAGCCTATAACAATAAGGGGGATGACACTACGCAACCGAGTGGTAATGCCAGCAATGCACCTAGGCTACTGCGAAAACGGTCATGTGACCGAAAAACTGGTAGATTTCTATGTTGAAAGAGCGAAAAACCAAGTTGGCCTAATAATAGTCGGCGGATGCTACATAAACAAGTATGCTATGGGTGCTCCATCAATGATAGGCATTTCCGACGATAGATTCATTCCCGGCCTGAAAGGGCTTGCCTCATCAGTTAAAAGTTACGGAGCTAAAATTGCGGCTCAACTTTATCACTCTGGAAGGTATGCTTTTTCCATGATTATAGGGGACAAGGCTCATGCACCGTCCTCTATAATGTCTAAGTTGACGAGGGAAATCCCGAAAAGAATGACAATAGAAGAAATCGAGCAAACGATTGAAGACTACGGTGAAGCTGCAAGAAGAGCTAAGGAGGCAGGTTTCGACGCCGTCGAAATAATCTCGTCAGCCGGATACCTCATAGGACAGTTCCTCTCCCCGCTAACGAATAGAAGGACAGACAAGTACGGAGGAAACCTAAGGCAACGGATGACGTTTGCCCTTGAAGTAATAGAACGCGTAAGAGAAAAAGTAGGAGCGAACTTCCCCATTATATTTAGGGTCAGCGGAGACGACTTCATGGAGGGAAGCAATGACTTCCACGAGGCAAAGGTATTCGCAGCCAAACTTGAAGACGCTGGAGTAGACATTATAAACGTAACTGGAGGATGGCATGAAACCACAATCCCCCAGTTAACCATGAACGTTCCAAGAGGAGCCTACATATACTTGGCTGAGAACATAAAGGACGCAGTTGGAATACCAGTAATAGCCTGCAACAGAATAAACGACCCATTACTCGCAGAGCGTATCCTTAGACGTAAGAAGGCTGACCTAGTTGGAATAGCCAGAGGGCTCTTAGCAGACCCTGAATTTGTTGTAAAAGCTGCTGAAGGAAGGTTCGACGAGATAAGGCCATGCATCGCTTGCACACAGGGGTGCTTCGATAGTGTTTTCATGTTGCAACCAGTCACCTGCCTTGTTAATCCTGCTGCGGGAAGAGAGAAGAAACTCGAACTCAAACCTGCAGTGAAGCCGAAAAAGGTTCTCGTTGCCGGAGGAGGACCAGCAGGAATGCAGGCGGCAATAATACTGAAGAAGAGAGGGCACGACGTCACAATATACGAGAAAACGGACAGGCTAGGCGGCCAACTACTTTTGGCAAGCGCACCCAAGGAGCGAAGAGAGTTTAAAACTTTCGTGGATTACCTCTGCAGACAGATAGAGAAGCTCGGAATAAAAGTGGTTTTTAGAACAGAGGTCACTCCTGAACTGGTTAATGAAGTGAAGCCAGACGTCGTAGTAGTCGCAACAGGAGCTAGGCCTATAAGGCCAAAGATCCCCGGAATAGAAAGAAAAAACGTGGTTTACGCCCATGATGTACTCGCTGGAAAAGTTGACGTTGGAGAAAAAGTTGTTATTGTTGGAGGCGGAGGGGTCGGATGCGAAACGGCCCTATATCTGACCGATGAAGGCTCAATAGACGCTGAAACAATGGTGTTCCTCCTCGAAAGAAGAGCGCTGTCGCCCGAGAGAGCTTTAAAGCTCCTAAGGAAAAGCAGAGATGTAGTTATCGTCGAAATGATGGAACGAATAGGAAGAGACATAGGACTAACAACAAGATGGACAATTAGGCAAAGCTTAGAGCTACGAGGAGTGCGAATAGTGACAAACGCCAGAGTAGATGAAATAACGGATGAGGGCGTAATCGTCAACAATGGAGAGCAGTTCTTCGAAGCAGACACCGTGGTAATAGCGGTAGGCGCTGAGCCGAACAATGAGCTCATAAAGCAACTCGAAGGAAAGGTTGCTGAAGTTTACGCTGTGGGTGATTGTATAAACCCTAGGAAGGCGCTAGAAGCCATCAGAGAAGCGACAGAAATAGCCACAAAAATATAGAACCCGCAAGCTTACGTCCTCATTAATTTAAAGCTTCAACTTTCCCTTATTTTGTTTTACGTTAAATGCAAAAAGAAAAACTTTTAAAAATAACGTCTTCCAATATAGCTTCAGCTTCGTTGGCGTTTAAATATTTTTTTGATTAAATAATGCGCTCTATGTTCGTTAATGTTTGTGATAAACTTTCTCAGCGAGGTGGCAACTGTTGGGAAGAATCAAGGTGGCTATTGCTGGTCTTGGCAACTGTGCCTCAGCACTAGTCCAAGGAGTATACTATTACAAAGATGCTAAGAAAGATGATAAGATACCTGGACTAATGCACGTTAATTTTGGAGGATACTATCCCCGAGACATAGAATTTGTCTGTGCTTTCGATATTAATAAGAATAAAATCGGGCGGGACATTAGTGAAGCTATTTTTGCGGAGCCCAACTGCGTTGAAAGGTTCGCCGATGTTCCAAAGTTAGGTGTAGAAGTGTTGCCTGGGCCCATATCTGATGGGGTAGCACCACACATGGTGGATGCCTTCTACACTTATGACAAGAGCAAAACTGAAGCAGTTGATGTTGCATCTGCTCTTCAGGACTCTGGGGCTGAGATGCTGATAAACTTCATTCCGGTTGGTAGCTATGAAGCAACTAGGATATACGCACAGGCAGCTCTCGATGCCGGGTGCGCATTCATAAATTGTATCCCTGAGTTCATCGCTTCAGACCCGGAATGGGCTGACAGGTTTGAAAAAGCAGGGTTACCTGTAGCTGGAGACGACATAAAAAGCCAGGTAGGAGCCACTATTCTCCATAGAACATTAGTAGACCTCCTTATAAATAGAGGAGTGAAAATAGAAGGCACGTATCAGTTAAACATAGGCGGAGATACCGACTTCCTGAATATGACCGTTGAGGAAAGGCTAAAGACCAAGCGTATAAGCAAAACTGAAGCCGTGACAAGCCTCGTGCCATACGAGTTCCCTGTCAGAATAGGACCGTCAGACTATGTTCCGTTTCTCGGAGACAAAAAAATCTGTTACATAAGAATCGAAGGGAAAAAATTTGGTGATAGGCCAATATCAATTGACGTGAAACTTGTCGTCGAGGACTCACCAAACAGTGCTGGAGTGGTCATTGACGTCATCAGGGCAGTTAAGCTTGCACTAGACCGCGGGATTTCAGGTCCATTGATAAGCATGTCATCCTACGCCTTCAAGCATCCTCCAGTACAAGTTCCAGACAGCGTAGCCCGCCAGTGGGTTGAAGAATTCATAGAAGGAAAAAGAGAGCGATAAAAACGAATAAACATATCAACTCATTCATCCCGTATCAGCACCAATTTCCCATAAACTACCTCCGCTAATTCTCTAAGTCTCCTTATACAGTGTTCCGGAGTTGATGCGGTTAGTTGAATACTACATATAGGCCTCCCAGCATCAACTATTTCTCCTGGCTTTGTTATATCGTAAAGGCAGGGTAATCCTTTAAGGTCGGGAACAACCGATTTTTCTTTTGCATACACTATGCCTTTTGCGGCAAACTCCTTCACGGTAACTTTTTCTGGAAGCACTCCATGACACGCTTCAATATGCTTTTCAACGATATTCATTCCTGTCACCATAGAGACGCATTCGATAGTCCCCTGAAACCTAGGATTAACCTCTATGAAGACAGGTTCTCCTTCTCTCAAAACAAAATCAACACCGTTAGAGCCTACAAGCCCTAAAAACTTGCATATTTCCTCAGCAACCTTACCCGTAACCCTACAAACCTCCTCCAACTCGTGGGGAACCACGTTCCCACAGTAAATGAATTCCTTTCCTCCAAGCCAAGGCACCCCTATCAGCTGCCTGTTAACTGTTAACGTAACAGCTTTTTCACCATCACACAAGACGGAAGCACTCACATCTTCCCCTATGACGTACTCCTGAACGATAACTCTACACGCTCCCTTACACAAATAATGGAAAAGTCTTTTAACATCATCCTCATCACGAGCCAGATGCACTCCAAGTCCTCCTCCCCCCGCCTCCCGCCTCACTACAACAGGAAATCCCAAATCACGAGCGGCAACAATAGCCTCTCTGCAATCC